>JAHFMB010000058.1 GCA_023269245.1 Candidatus Tayloriibacteriota bacterium | reverse complement strand
AACGTCGCCCAGTCATCGCAGTTGGTACTACGGCCATGCGATCGATCGAGTCAGCTGCGGACACTGTTCTTGCGGGCGGAGCGTTTGATGGATCAACCTCAATTTTCATCAAGCCGCCATACACCTTTCGTGTTGCTGACGGTTTGATAACCAACTTTCATATTCCTCATACCTCATTACTTATGCTTCTTGATGCATTTTTGCAATCAAAAGGAGCACGGATGACTTGGCGGCAGCTCTATGAGATTGCAATTAAAGAAAAGTTCCGTTTTTACTCCTTTGGTGACTCAATGTTGATTCTCTAGGTAATGAATGCAATAATGACCCCTATGAATATTAAACGCATCATCTTTTGGATTATCTTCTTACTAGTGTTGGCAGCCATCATTTGGGGTCTATCGGTTGCCATGAACAAGCAGCCAAGCGGTCCTACGCTCGGTACTCCTGCGGCAGTAACGGTTGCGGACCACGTTCGCGGACCAGAAAACGCCCCTGTTACCGTCATTGAGTACAGTGATTTCCAATGTCCGGCATGTGCTGCATACTTTCCGCTTGTCGAGAAACTGGTAGATGAATCAACGAGTACAGTTCGTTTCGTATATCGTCATTTCCCATTGTATCCGCTCCCACACAAAAACTCGTATCTCGCTTCCCAAGCTTCGGAAGCGGCTGCGTTGCAGGGTAAGTTTTGGGAAATGCACCGGCTACTCTTTACAAACCAGACAACATGGGAAAATCCAGATGCTGCGGCTGGCATCTATGAGACGTACGCCGAGCGCATAGGGCTCAACATGGAGACATACAAGAAAGATTTTAATTCCTCGGAGGTCAAGGCGCGCATTCAACGGGATCGGGAGGAGGGAGATAGGCTCGGGGTCAATGCTACGCCGACATTTTTCGTGAACGGCAAGGCGATCGTTAATCCACAAGGCTATGACGCGTTTAAAGCACTTATTCAATCGGCCGCTCTCGGCGGTACCAACTAAACTCGCAGTGTTTCTGCTAGTCGTTGCTCTTCTCGGTTTTGTCGATGCGAGTTATTTGACCGTGGAACATTACCAAGGAGTCATTCCTCCGTGTACCGTGGTGAGCGGATGCGAAACGGTGCTAACGAGCTCGTATTCAGTGGTTGCAGGCATGCCGGTTTCGCTGCTCGGGGCTCTTTATTACTTCGTTATTCTTGTTGGCATTTTTGCGTTTCTTGAATCGAAGAAGACTACGCTCCTGAAATGGGTGCTTCTCCTTACGATATTCGGGCTGCTATTCTCTCTGTGGTTCATCTACGTTCAGGCCTTTATTCTTGATGCATGGTGTCTCTACTGCCTTGGATCTGCACTTACTTCCATCATTCTGTTTGTGACTGCATGGGTGACTCTCAGGAAATATTCAGTAACCGAAACCGTATCATCGGGTCCGATGAGTATGTAGTCATGACAAAAAATTCACACATAGTATCTATTGAATCTACGGGGGATTATGCCCTGCTTGATTCGGGCAATGGTGAAAAACTCGAGCGTTTTGGAGATATTGTCCTGTCTCGACCTGATCCACAAGCCCTGTGGGGCAAACGTCTTCCCGTAAGTGATTGGAAGAAGGCTGGCGGTTCTTTTAGTCGTGAAGAAAGCGGGGGGAAGTGGTCGTTGAAGTCGCATGTATTGGCGAAGTGGCTTGTATCGTTTGGTGGACTGAAGTTTTGGATACGACCAACAGCATTCAAACATACTGGGTTATTTCCGGAGCAGGCGGCGAATTGGGAGTGGTTAAGGAAAATTATTGAAGCAGGGGTTGGGAAAGTCCCTCAGGATATTGAAGTACTTAACTTATTTGGCTATACCGGCGGAGCAACATTGGCCTGTGCGCAAGCCGGCGCAAAAGTTGTTCACATCGACAGTTCAAAGGCTGCTGTCACCTGGGCTCGTGAAAATGCAGAGGCTTCTGGTCTCAAGGAAGCTCCGATTCGCTGGATTGTCGAGGATGCGCGCGCGTTTGTTGAGCGCGAAATAAAGCGCGGAAGAAAGTACGACGGCATTATTATGGATCCGCCTGCTTTCGGGCACGGACCGACCAGTGAACTCTGGCGCATTGAAGAGCATTTTTTGCCATTGGTTCAGAACTGCCTCACATTACTTTCTGATACACCGTTATTCTTTTTGATTAACGGATACTCGGCGGGATACTCGGCGGTTGCGTATGAGAATATTTTATTAGATCTCAAAGCAAAACATGGTGGAGAAATAGAAATAGGGGAGATTACTATTGAAGAGTCCGGAAGCAGAGGTACAGGAAAAGAAAAGGGTAGGGAATCCCAAGCGCGATTGTTGCCTGCAGGTATCTTTGCTCGCTGGTCGCTCCGATAAATTGTGGTATGCTCATTCTATGTCCGCAACAATTCTTTCAGGGATAGACGCACGTACTGCCCGTATTCCTCTCTTGGTTGAGCAGATCAAGAAACTTTCGCGTACGCCGACTCTGGCGATCATTCAGGTGGGTGACCGATCTGATTCTACGGCTTATATTAGGGCTAAAAAGACATTTGCGCAGAAGATTGGCGTTCATATAAACCATATCCATTTTCCAGTTGATGTGAGTCAGGACAAAGTTGTTCGTACGATTGGTGAGTGCAACACCACTGATGGCATTGCCGGCATCATCGTGCAGCTTCCGTTGCCCGAGCACATTGACCGTACTGTTGTGATAGAAGCTATTGCGCCAGAAAAAGATGTTGATGGCCTCACTCAGACGAATTACCGAAAACTTCTCAACGGGGAAGCTTCGGCAATACTTCCTGCAACGGCGCGTGGCGTACGGGAATTATGTACGCATTACTTGATCCCATTGAAAGGAAAAAAAGTTGCTGTTGTTGGCCGATCTCTTCTAGTAGGGACGCCGATAGCGATTCTCTGCAAACAATCGGGGGCTGATGTTATTGTGTGTCACAGCAAGACTGTAGACTTGGCCCACGAGACATCAAAGGCCGATGTTGTTATCGTTGCAGTGGGAAAACCAAATCTTATTACTGCAGAGCATGTCAAAGTCGGGGCAATTGTAATTGATGTGGGCATTTCAAAGCTCGATGATGGAACTATCCATGGCGACGTTGATTATCCAGCAGTGCGTGAAGTTGCTTCAGCAATCACACCTGTTCCTGGCGGTGTCGGGCCTATGACCGTTCTCGGGCTTTTTGAGAATGTCGTGGATGCCTCTGTTCGCCAGGTATCAACATAGACGCGTAAGAAATGTCCGTTGTTTGCGTCATATACACAAAAGGCATTAAAAAAGATACAATGCCTATACATTTTTATTACTATATTAATTCATTCCCATGAACATTCCCGCAAAATTGTGGCAGGTCATTATCGGCGCAGTCGCTATCCTGGCAATCTTTCTCGTCATTATTTCCATCAAAGAAATCAAGTCCATCGGCTATGTCGGCACAGACAATCCTATTTACAATACCATCTCAGTCAATGGAAAAGGGGAGGCGGTATCTATTCCCGATGTGGCCACATTTTCATTTAGCGTGACCGAGACCGCAAAGACGGTCGCCGAAGCTCAGTCAAAGGCTACTGACAAGACTAACGCCGCCCTCAAGGCGGTTCGTGATGCGGGTATCGCGGATAAAGACATAAAAACAACCTCGTATTCGATCAATCCTCATTACGAATATCAGGATAGCGTATGCAGCGTTGCCTACTGCAAGCCGGGCAAGTCGGTCCTTACAGGATACGAAGTGAGCCAGTCTATTCAGGTAAAAATTCGTGACCTCGCAAAGGCGGGTGCCATCTTCACGTCTATTGGTTCACTGGATGTCCAGAACGTCAATGGACTCTCGTTCTCTATTGATGATATCGAAAAAGTAAAAGCTGATGCCCGAGCAAAGGCTATTGCTGATGCCCAATCAAAGGCAAAAGCATTGGCGCGCCAGCTCGGCGTTCGCATTGTTCGCATCACCAGTTTCTACGACTCGAGCGATCAACCGTCATACTACGGACGTGGAGAAGGTATGGGAGCCGATATGATGTCCGTCAAAGTCGCCGCCCCAATGTCCCCTCAGGTACCTGTTGGTGAGGATAAGATTGTGAGCAACGTCACCATAACGTACGAGATCAAATAGCGAAGTTGCCGTGCGGAAATCGGTGTGGTAGGTTGGTGCTAGAAAGACATCAATCATGAAAAGAAACATGTTCGTTTCCCTGAGCGACACTCCTGTTGCGCTCACCGGGTTCGATGAAGGCTGTGCTCTTTTGACGGCGATTCGGTCTAGCTTTGCAGGCTGGTACGATATCCACGAATGTCAATTTGACCTCCATGCTTCCTATGGGCGCGGCGCGAGCGCTCATCTTGAATGGCGCGAACCCCCAACTACGTTTGCAGATGCGCTCATCGTCGCGCCACTTCGGCCGTTTACAACGGATGTCCAATTTGAGCTACGCAGGCCGCCGACAGTGTTTCCGATACCCGTACTGATCTTGCAACGATGGACAAGTGCCAAACATATTCTTGATGTCGGTAATATCACCGTTGCGTCCGAAGCCCCTGTAAAGCATGTTGCATGGCGTCACGCCAGTCACCCTCGGGCACTGAAGCTCGCCAGCTCTTTTCTCAAAGAGTTTGGCCTGCCATTTAATGCGGCATATTAGGCCCCGTTGCTACACGATCACCTGGTCGCCTCGAGAGTTCGGGGCGATTTTTATTGAAAGTTAAAATGGGGGTCGGCGGAAACCCTATACCGCCGACCCCGCTCGTTCCCAACCACCACAGACTGTTTTTCATCGCGCTTTATCATCACACAGTGTAGCACTGCAGGGAGTCGATTCAAGTGCGCCATGTTGATATATGACTGGTATCTCACCTTGACTTCATCTCACTTGTCCTATACTATATAGCTATTGATGCCCCCGCAGGGGTTTTTTAATAGAGAAGATCAACCACCATGAGATTTACAGAATATGTCAAAGATACGCGCGCCGAAATGGCCCATGTCAATTGGCCAACCCGTCAGCAAACCGTTCGTTTCACCATCATGGTGATCATTGTTTCTCTTATTGTTGCTGCGCTTCTCGGCCTTTCAGATTTCGTTTTCTCGAAGCTGCTTACCCTTTTGTTCTAACGCCCGTTAATTTTATTTTTATGTCAAAACAACACGGCACCGGTGAACGTAATTGGTATGCCATCCACACCTATGCAGGCTACGAAAATGCCGTTGCCCGCAACCTCAAACAGCGCATCGAATCTCTTGGCATGGAGGGAAAGATTTTTGCCGTGATCGTCCCAACCGAAAAGAAGATTAAGGTCAAAGGGGGCAAGCGTGTCGAGGAGGAGGAAAAAATTTATCCTGGATACGTGCTCGTCGACATGATTGTAACCGATGATTCATGGTACGTTGTCCGCAACACCCCTCGCGTGACAGGATTCGTTGGTGCAGGAGTCTCACCGGTTCCACTTGAGCAAAAGGAAGTCGACGCACTGTTTGCCCGCATGAATCAGGGCAACACTCAGCATTCTATCGACCTTTCAGCAGGGGACCTCATCAAGGTTGCCGACGGACCATTCAAGGATTTTGAAGGCAAAGTTTCAGAGGTTGATACACAGCGCGGCAAGGTCAAAGTGCTCGTTTCGATGTTCGGTCGCGAAACACCAGTCGAGCTCGATTTCTTGCAAGTAAAGAAGGTTTAATGTAGTATCCAATAACCACTATGGCAAAAAAGATTGTAAAAAAGGTAAAGGTCATCGCTCCAGCAGGCAAAGCTACGCCAGCCCCACCACTTGGTCCGACTCTCGGTCAGGCTGGTGTTAACATTGGCGATTTCACCAAGAAGTTCAACGAAGCCACCAAAGGCATGATGGGAGACATGATCCCCGTATTGATCACTGTGTATGAGGATCGCACCTATGATTTCAAGCTCAAGACTCCGCCAGCTTCAAGCCTTATTCTCAAGGCTATTGGCAAGGAAAAGGGTTCAGGCAAGCCAAATACCGTAAAGGTAGGCACTATCAGCAAGGCTCAGATCAAGGCTATTGCAGAAAAGAAGATGCAGGACCTCAACGCAAATGATGTCGATGCTGCCGCAAAGATTATTGCTGGCACAGCTCGTCAGATGGGTGTGGATGTTAAATAAGACGAATTTCGAAACATAGAACACAAAAGCGGGCGAGAGCTCGTTTTTTCGTTGGGTATATGACCATGTTGCATGAGTCGCGTGTGAGTGGTATGGTGTGGTTTGAATTATGAAAATTTATTTGATGGATCATACC
>JAHFMB010000057.1 GCA_023269245.1 Candidatus Tayloriibacteriota bacterium | reverse complement strand
AAGCAGGCCACCAGTGTTGCACGCAATGTTATTTCTTCGATCAGAGCACGACCACTGACTGATTTCCATTTTCATTCAAAAGGCAGCATGGTCTCGGTAGGGCAGTGGTTTGCGCTCGGTGAGATATTTTCACTTGCCATCTCCGGCCGCCTGACCTGGTGGCTGTGGCGCACGGTCTATTTATTCAAATTCGCCTCATGGAAAAAACGAACACGAATCGCATTTGAGTGGACGCTGGATATGTTTTATCCGCGCGATATCACCAAGTTGACATAAATAAAAACGCCCGACCATCCGCTATGGTCGTGCGTGTGCCCCTCGATTATGTAAGGGGCGTCAATGCCGGTGTCTGAAGAGGTCATTCAAGGAAACCTCAACGAAGAAAAACAGATGTTCACGTTCGTTGATCTCAAGCGAGGCATACACCACATTTTGATCCTTACTGCCGCGCTCCAGCTGGTGTGAGATCTTGATGACGAGCGACGGTCTCAGTCCTTCGTGGTCGAATTCAGTCGGATACACCCTGAGCCCGACTAGTACTTGCGTATTGTCGTCAATGGGGAACAGGAGGTTTTCGTCAACCCGCAAGGCGGCCTCGATTGGATCGAGACGGACACGCGTGTCGCTGATAACGAAGGGTTGGCCGTTGCCATTTTCCCAAGCCGCCCATGAGTAGAACAGGTAAGGCTTGTCGTTGATCAAGTTGGCGCCATACCGCGTGCGGTCGTGCCGCACAAACGAATTGATCCAATTGTACAATGACAGTGCGCCTTCGGGGGAAACCGAGTCAGGATGAAGCTTGCCTTCATCAGGACTGAGCGATCCTTGCGCGAATTTTGCAAAGAAGACAGTGGTCGAATTGTCGGACCGTTTGAGGCGGTCGAAGTCAAACCATGCAGTGAATGCGTCCATCAGTGTGTCCACCGACGTGTCCGTAAACCACCGTTCGCCGCGTGACTGGACCCAGTCTTGCCCGGCTCGTGGTTCCTTGGCGAGGATCGCCTTGGTGGAAAGAATTTTTGTCAGCACACCGAAACGCTGCTCAAAATTTTCCAGTTCATTTTCCGGCGTCTTGTACTCTATCCATCGATAGAGCGTCCATTTCGAATTGGGCTGTTCAGTCATCCACGCATCGATTTTCTTCATCGTTGCGGGGGAGACAGTGTCAGTATTGGTGTTCGTTTCCGAGGGAAAGGCGTGTTGCGTCGCGCACAATAGCCAAACTACGTAGAGCGTTGCAATTCGCATGTTCATGCGCGGATTCCTCCAAGGTGAAGTTGTTTCAGGAGCTTTAGAAGAACCAAAGCTTCCGGTATATTAGCTCTTTGCAGGGAATGCGCAATATTGACGACATATCCTTTTTAGGACATCAAAAAGCCGCCTCCTGGCGGTTCGTTTGCAATGATTAAAATTCGTCGAACCAATGTGCAGTTCGACGAACGATGGAGACTGGTACCACATTCAGCCCGCACCAAGTTTGAGAGGGGCAGACCGAGGTTGCGGTAATTTCCATCCTTGCGAGCGGTGCTGCACGTGCCCGAGTAGTGCGAAGTAACACAGAATCACGCACAGGCGGACGAACGAAATGTGTATATCGTACTCGGGAAAGACTTTGTGCAGTTCCGAAGCTGTTGTGCAGTTGTCACTGCTCAGCTTTGTGAAAATAATCTGCCTGATGTTGGCTCGTTGTAACTTGTGGGTGAAGTAATGCGCAACATACACGACACACAGGACGGCAATGACGATGTACAGGTTCATGGGTTGGGTTCTCCTGTCACTATTATACTCCTCATACATAGTATGAAAACACCGAGGTGTGTATAAAAAAACGAACCGGGCATACGCAGCGGTTCGGGGCGAAAAGGGGAAAGATCAGTTGGACCTCATCAGGATGGCGCGGCGGTCAGCCAGTTTGAGCTGTGCAAGGCGGATCGGATTCATGGGCTTATGCGGCCGGCCGGTCGTGACCGCTGCCCGATCACTGGTCATTGTCATGCTCCGTACCGAGGCGTCCGCTGCGATTTCCAGTAGGCGCTCCTCAGTCATGATGAATTCCTTGTTGTTGCCGACGGTCGGCCGGTGTCCAAAACCGTTGGTAAATTGCTTGACGAACCATTCGCCGGGATTCGGTCCCTGGCGCTGGAGTACGAAGCTGACTGCACGATTTCGGACGATGTCTAGTGGTTTGAAGGCTGTAGACATAGGAGTTTGCAAGGTTCGAGATGTTTGAGTGATTGAATTGTTGAAACTGTTCGTGGATTATACTAAAACATAACAGAATACGTGTCAACTCGGACACAAGTTCTAATTTCCTATTTTTTCAAAAATAAGGTACTCTAAATCCTCAATCAGCCCGAGCGGCACTATACTTTAATGGCCAAGAAATCCGTACAATCCACTTCTCCCACCAAGGCATTTACTGGGGATACCGTCGTCCGTTTTGATGAGGTGTCTTTTGAATGGGGCCCAAACAAACCTATTCTCGATGAAATTTCTTTCAATGTTCGTCGTGGCACAAAAGTAACCATTATGGGTCAAAATGGGGCAGGAAAGACGACCCTTTTTGGACTTATTCTTGGAGACTATAAGCCAGAGTCTGGTGAAGTTCACCTTGCCCAAGGTGCCACTGTTGCTACGGCGCGCCAAGTTATTCCGCGAGACCAGCTTGAGCTCACGGTCCGTGATTTTTTTGCCAAGTGTTTTGCTGAAAAAGTATATGATATTGATCCCAAAATTGACGCTGTTCTTGAGGTGGTCAATCTCAAGACGGCAAAGGCGGGTGCCAAAGGAGTGGTTGATGTTAAAGACCGTATTGTCAAAACATTTTCAGGCGGTCAACAGGCGCGTTTGCTTCTTGCCTCAGCACTCATTCAAGATCCAGACATTTTACTTCTTGATGAGCCGACAAATAATCTCGACAAAGCAGGCATTGAACACCTTACGCAATTTCTTGTTGACTATAGGAAAACCTGCCTGGTCATTTCCCATGATGCTGATTTCTTGAATGCGTTTACTCACGGTGTCTTGTATCTCGATGTTCACACCAAGAAAGTCGAGCAATATGTTGGTGACTATCATGATGTGGTTGAGCAAATTTCGGCACGTATTGAAAAAGAAAACATGGATAATGCGCGCCGTGAAAAGGAGATTGCAGAAAAGAAATATCAGGCCGGCTTGTTTGCTCAAAAGGGTGGTCAGATGCGCCTCGTCGCGAAGCGTATGCGCGAAAAAGCTGAGGAGCTCGAGGATGAAATAGTTGAAGTGCGTAAGGAAGACAAGACTATCAAGCCGTTCAAGATTCCTGCGCAGCCAGAGCTGATAGGGGATATTATTTCCATTGATTCATATTCCATCATCAACCCAAAGATACACAAGCCAACCAAGCGCACGTGTAGCGTTCGTTTGCGCCGCAAAAATCATCTCTTACTCGCTGGTCCAAACGGTATTGGCAAAAGCACGCTTCTTGAAAGGATTGTAAATGGTACCGAGGGCATCACCATTCTTCCTGGTACTCGCGTCGGCTATTACCGCCAAGATTTTTCCATGATGGACTTCAATGACACGGTCTATCAGTCTCTGGAAAAAGTTATTCGTTCCGTCGAAGGGCGTCTCATCGAAACAGAACTCCGTGCTGCCGCTGCTTCATTCCTCATCGGCGCTGATGCCATTCATACCAAAATTGCTTCGTTATCAGAAGGGCAGAAGGGCTTGGTAGCTTTTGCACGCCTGGTCTTGCAGCGCCCTGGACTTCTTATCCTTGATGAGCCGACCAACCATATAAATTTCCGCCACATTCCAGTGATTGCTAAGGCACTCAATGAATACGAAGGCGCCATGATTCTTGTCTCACACGTGCCTGAGTTTGTGAAGCAGATTCGTATCGATGAGGTCTTGGATTTGGGGAAGGAATAGCTTGTGAGGGCCTTGACTTTTTCCTTTTTTGGGACTATAATACTGATGTAAGATCTTTGAGGTGTGATCAATAAGGAATGGATTGATAGTGGTTGTATCGGCTCTATGGCATTTAACTCTACGCACGCAGTCGCCAGACAGCTTTCCGCCCCGATACAATTTCCACACTATCACCTCCACCCAATTTTTTCACTTTACGCTCTTTTTACCCCACACCTCGATCTTACGACGCCCTGGCTTTTGCCCGGGCGTTTCCATGTATCCCAATAAATAAAAATGCCGCGAACTGAATCGCGGCGACGGGCGGACTTGGATGCCTATCAATCCGCGATCAATTCCTGGCGGCGGTCGAGGCGAGCATCGAGGTTGTCAGTGCCCGCTGCACCCATACCTTGTCGGCAAGTGCCCGGGGAATAGGGCCGACTTGTTGGACGATGAAGGACATGCGGACGGTTTTGCCGTCTTCGTTGATGAGGGCATGAAACTCGTATCCGCTGACCACGTCAATTGTTCGTGTCACGAACGTGGTGCTGAGAACGACGGTGAAGCCTTCTTTTTCTTTGACCAGAGTTACCCGTTCCTGCTTGTAATACATGAGCCACTGGGCCATGAACAAGAGGATGCCTATACCATCATTGCTCAGCTCGTTGCTGTCCGCTGAGATGCAATAGAACGTATTCATAGCTAAATCAGTTATATAATAATTCGAACTGAGTTGTCAATGTGTCTCTAGATCGGTGATGTCCCCATGAAATCCGCAGTTCCGCGAAGCGGCTGCCACATTCTATCTGCTATACTCAGACCCATGACCCAATCTCAAGCACTCGATATTCTCAAAATGGGACGCAATGTTTTCATCACTGGGCCGGCAGGGTCAGGTAAAACGTACGTTATCAATCAGTACATCAAGTATTTGAAAGATCACGAGGTCTCGATTGGCATTACTGCTTCGACGGGTATAGCGGCTACGCACATGGGCGGCGTAACTATCCACTCATGGTCGGGTATGGGTATCAAAAATAATATGAGCGATCACGATTTGGCTGGGCTTGCCGACAAACCACAAGTTGCTCGTCGTATCCGTGAGTCGGCCGTGCTCATTATTGATGAGGTCTCTATGCTTCACCATTTTCGCTTGGATACATTGAATGCTATTACGCAGCACATCAAAAAAAATACTGAACCGTTTGGTGGACTACAGATCGTGCTCTGTGGAGATTTTTTTCAATTGCCGCCAGTGTCCAAATATGGCGAACCGGATACGCATTTTATCTATCGATCTGAGGCCTGGCGCGATGGCAAATTTACTGTTTGCTATCTTGAGGAAAATTATCGCCAAGGCAATGACCCGATTGTTTCGGTGTTGAATGAGATTCGCAGTGGGGAAGTGTCAGAGGAAGCACGGGAGCAGTTGCGCAGCCGGCATAATCTCGGAGAATGGATTGGCGCCAGCGAACAGACTCGGTTGTATACGCACAATGTTGATGTCGATACGATCAACGATACCGAGCTGGATAAAGTTGATGAGCATGAAATAACCTACGAGATGGTCTCTCACGGCAGGAAGCCCTTGGTTGAGGCGTTGAAGAAATCCTGCTTGGCGCCGGAAAAATTACGTCTGAAAAAGGGCGCACGGGTGATGTGCGTCAAGAATAATTTTGATAAAGGATATGTGAACGGCACGCTTGGCGTGGTTGTCTCCTGTGGTTATGGTGTCGATCCAGTGATACGTACGGCGGGTACGCCGGATGTTCCTGATGGACGTCTGGTCACGCTCGAATTGGCAGATTGGTCCATAGAGGACGATGGAAAAGTCTTGGCGCAGATTACGCAGTATCCATTGCGATTGGCGTGGGCGATTACCATTCACAAAAGCCAAGGTATGTCCTTGGATGCGGTCGAAGTCGATCTGTCGAGGGCTTTTGAGCCTGGTATGGGATATGTCGCGCTGTCTCGTGTACGCACGCTCGAGGGGCTTTCGATTCTTGGCATGAATGAGAATGCACTTCGTGTACATCCCGAGGTTCTTGAGTATGATCATCATCTAAGGGAATTGTCTGCCAAAGCCGAGCGTGTTATGGATGGTACGGATAGTAAGGAAATTCTTGCTACACAGCATGGATTCTTGGCGAAAGTTGCACCACTGTACTCTGTTGGAAAAGATGCAACCCACGAACGAAGTGAGTGGAGCCGCAGTCGTATGACTGGTAAAAAGAAGCGCGTCCGCGAAAAGAAACTCTCCACTTTTGAGAAGACTGCGGTGTTGATTCGCAATCAGATGTCACTCAAAGAGATTGCTACAGAACGGGGCATGATTGTTGAGACAATCATTAGTCATATTGAAAAGTTGATAGAAAGTGGGCTAGAAGCCGGCGGTCTTACATTAGGAGAAATTTCATACCTCAAAAAAGAGATTTCGCCGATACATTTTCTCAAAATTGAAAAGGCACTCGAAGAAGTGACTGAAAAACAGAAAAAAGATGAACCGCCCTTGCTCACGCCGGTGAAGAGGATTGTCGGCT
>JAHFMB010000056.1 GCA_023269245.1 Candidatus Tayloriibacteriota bacterium | reverse complement strand
ACTGCGTATATGAAAAGATTTAATCTCAATATCTGCTCATCCTTTTCGCGGTATTTTCGACCTTTTCTAATTAGATGGTTAAATCCATTTCTATTAAAATACACTAATTCATCGTCAAAAGCGGGACACGGAATAGCTCCTATTCGGTAGTAACTCTCTTTTGCTTTTTGAATAAACTTTTTCCATTCTTCCTTATTCATCCGCACACCGTATCAAATTGAAATGAAGAAACGCTGAAGAAACAGTAAAGTTTTGCTGGGGGTTTGTTTTTGTGGCCAAATTCTATTACAGAACTTACTAAGCGATAGGGTTTTTGACATCTGAAAACCGGTTGCTATACTTGTTTTTATGAATAAGAAGATTATCTTGGCACGTGCGATGGTGGTTATTATTTTAATCGTTTTTGCCGCTTTATGGTTCAAGGATACGAATGTGGGAACCATTAAGATTGGGGTCCTATCTCCACTGACAGGAACCTTTTCGTCTCAAGGAGAAGATTTTCATAATGGAATCATAATTGCTGCAAATCAGATAAATAAAAACGGAAAAATCATAGATATTGTAGAAGAGAACAGCGCTTCCGATCAAAAAATCGCTATTTCAGCTCTCAACAAACTTGCCGATTCAGGAATTTCACTCTTTCTTTCAGGTCCGGGATCAGGCGTCAATCTCGCTCTTGTGCCCATAGCCGAACAAAGAAAACTGGTTTTTATTCCACAGACAAGGAGTTTCAAAGCAGATGATGCCGGCGATTACATCTTTCGTTTTGCCCCTCTCATTGATACCGAAGCCGAAATGATGGCAAAACATATATTTGAGAGTGGTATTAAACGTGTGGCCGTGGTATTTGAGAGTTCAACGGATACGTCCATCAATGGTAAAGATGTTTTTTCTAAGGTCTTTGAATCTCTTAGCGGCGCTGTAATCCGAACTGAAGGTTTTGACGGTAAAGCCGTAAAAGATTTTAGGACAATGATTCTCAAACTGAAGGAGAGCAAACCGGAAGGAATTTTTCTGGCTGTGACGGAAGACCCAGCCGGTCCATTGATGAGGCAAATGCGTGAACTTAAAGTCCTCGTGCCGATATTTGGTTGGTCGACTCACGAGAGCAAAAAAGTGTTGGAGGCTGCTGGATCCGCGGCTGAAAGTCTGACGATTACGGCTGAGCCACTTGATTGCAGTCGGGATGAAATTTCGAAAGAGTATTGCCAAGCATACAAAGACATGAATCCAATGCGGACCCCTCAATATTACGGCGGGTACGGCCATGATGCTCTCTTGGTTCTATATCAAGGACTAAAGGCCGCGAAAAATGATATGACAAAAGTCCCGGCACTTCTTACAAACCTAAATGGTTACCAGGGAGTTATGGGAACTTTGTCTCTTGACTCTAAGGGCAATCTTACGAAAAAAGATTTTGTGTTCAAGATAGTCAAAGAAGGGAAGTTCGTGGAGTTCAAGTAGTTGGTAGGATTAATCCGTTTACGGATGTACGGCAAAGGGGTGGCACGTGTGTGCGAGGATACATTTCACAGGCGAATTAGCAAATTCGTGCCTGGCCCGTTGAGGCCGAGAATAGCGGCGGCCGAGCACGGCCGAACGCGCGTATCCGAACATACATGTGCGCCCCTTTGACCGTCGTCGTTAAATCGTCAGCAACACCGGAATTACCATCGGCCTCTTGGCCGTCTTCTGCATCAAGAACTTAGAGACATTGTCGGTCACGTTATCTTTAATGAAATCAACGTTGATAGGATTCATGCCACGGGTAGATTTTTCGACTGTATCTTTGATCAGAAGGCGTACTTCGTGGAGAAGATCCTGTGATTCGCGAAGATAGACAAAACCGCGTGAGATGATATCGGGAGACTTTTTGAGCTTGCCAGTCTGGGCGTTGAGGATGCCGAAGATGATGAAGATGCCATCTTGAGCGAGTGCTTGGCGGTCACGAATGACCACATCCTGTACATCACCGACAGAGAATCCGTCGACAAGCACCAGTCCTGAGGCGGCTTTTTCCTTGAGTTTGACGAGTTTGGTGCCGCCCGCTTGGATTTCGACGACAGAGCCGTTGTCTGGAATGACGACGTCAGATTCGGCAAGGCCGTTGGCATCCTTGGCGATATCACAGTGCGCACGAAGCATGTAGTGATAGCCGTGCAGCGGCATGAAGAACTTTGGCTTGATCTTGCGGTGGATCCAGGCTGTCTCGTCACGGTTGGCGTGACCAGAGGAGTGCACATCCGCGATGCGGTAGTGGAGGATCTTGGCGCCCTGACGTGACAGGTTATCCTTGAGCTTCTGAACAGCACGCTCATTTCCTGGGACCACTGACGATGAGAGGACGATGGTGTCGCGCGGCGTAATCTTGATCTTGGCGTGGGTCTTTTGGGACATACGGACAAGAGCGGAGAAGTCATTTGCCTGCGCGCCGGTAGAAAGAATCACGATGCGGTCAGGTGGGAGGTTCTCGATGTCATCAACCGAGATGAAGGTCTCTTTCTTGGCTTTGACTAGGCCGAGACTCTTACAGATTTCAATATTCTGCTTGAGGCTGCGCCCTTCAACGACGACTTTCTTGCCGTATTTTTCCGAGAATTCAACAATCTTCAACAGACGTTCAAGGAGTGACGAGAATGTCGCAATGATCAGGCGTCCCGACATATTTTGGATGATGAGTTCAAGGTTCTTGTGCACGACTTTTTCCGGAAGCGAAAAACCAGGGTTCTCAACGTTGGTCGAGTCGGCCATGAGCATCAGTACTTTTTCGTTTTTGAAGGCGCGGTCGTACTCAGCCTCTTCGGCTTCGGTCACAATGCCGTCCATATGGTCGAGCTTGAGGTCGCCGGTGTGGACGATGGATCCATACGGCGTCTCAATTATGACACCCATAGCATCGGGAATCGTGTGGGTCACGGCAAAGAATTTAACTTTGAGCTTGCCAATGGTGATAGTCTCGTTTTTCTCGACAACTTTGACGTCGATTTTTGGTACATGGGGAAACTCTTCCTGGCGCTTGGTTATCAAAACCGAGGTGAGCAGACGCGTATACAGCGGCGGGTTACCGATGCGAGGCATGATATAAGGAATACCGCCGATATGGTCAAGGTGGCCATGCGTAATAATAACAGCGCGGATCTTATCCTGGCGTTCCTCAAGATATTTGGTATTTGGCAGAATAAAGTCGATGCCGGGTGTATCGTCATCCTTAAACTGGAAGCCGATATCGATGACGATGATGTCATCCCCGTACTGTATAGCGGTCATATTCTTGCCGATTTCTTCGACGCCGCCGAGAGGAATGATGCGGATAGAATCAGCGGCCAAAGCCGGCATGATGTCGCCTTCGCGGCGAACCATAGGCTTTGCGGGACCATGACGGCGCATTGGTTTTGCGGCATCTGGGCGGACAATCTGCATACGTGCGCCAGCAATATGTTTTGCCGCCGCAGGGTGCTTGAGCGCGCCACGTCCGAGGACGACACGGTGGCCGTTGGCGGCCTGCGTGCTTACTGCCTCGTGGGAGTGTCCTTTGTGGTCGTGGTGGTAGACTGGTTTCTGGTTCGATCCAGGCGTGTCGTTGCGAAGCGTACGCGTGTGCGCTTGATGCGGTCGGCGTTGAAATTTAAAATTTCTGCCGCGAGGAGGTCGTGCTGGTGGGTTGTTATGTGGTTGAATAGGGTTCATGCGTGGTGTGTTTAATGGGTTATTTGTTAGTGAATAGGTTAATGTTCCATACATCTTCGGTCTCCAAGTACCATTGCGTGACGCCGCTCCAACGATCCGCGGAAGATGTCATTGATGCGAGCTTGACGTTGCCGAGTGATTTGGGGACTGCGTAAATAAAATCGGAGGTATACAAGAAGATGGCGGGGATGTCGGCGCGGATGAGCTGATCGAACTGGGCGTACTTGAGCGCGCGAGCATCCTCGTCGCTGGTGGCACGAATGTCATCAAGCAGTTTGTCGGCCTTGGCATTCGTATACATGGCGACATTCAATCCAGGTGACTTGCGCTGGGATGAGTGCCAGAATGCATACAAATCTCGATCTTTACCGATGACTTCTCCAAAAAGGAGGGCATCGTACTTACGGGTGCGGATAATGTTCTGATAAAAATCTGTGCCCTCATATACTTTGATGGTGACCTGGGCACCGAGTGCCGTCCATGCATTCTTGATGAGCTCGGCGGCCTGTTTGAGATCGGGAGAATCAACGGTGTAAATATCAAATGCGAGCGTTGTTGTCCCTGTCTTTTGGTTCTTTTTGCCATATACACCCAATGTCCTCTTCCAGCCATTTTTTTCCAATAATGATTGGGCGAGCTGGATTGAAGTAGAAGCTGCTAAACCTGCGCGTATGGCCGTAGTTGTCGAGATGAATGGCGTCGGTCCGGTAAGGGGGTTACCGTATCCTTTGAGGACATTTTTGATGAGTGAATCACGATCGATGGACATATCCAATGCTTGCCTGATGACTTTGTCCGCGAAAAGTGGATTTTGATCTTGATTCAAAAATACACTGAACGTACGGGGTAATGGCGAAGAGAGGACGGTATATGGCTGAGCGGAATCTGTCGCCAGGCGATAGCCGGCGTCAGGTGAAATACCACTGACGCTATCTATTGCTCCTTGGTCGAGGGCATTGAGGGCCGCATTTTCTTCAGGGAAAAAATTGAACACGATAGTTTTGATATACGGCTTCTTGCTGTAGTATTCTCCTGATGAAGTCAGCTTGTACTGAGTCGGAACACCGCCATTGTCGCGGATAATCGATGATACGCGATATGGACCGGAGCCGACGGGCTCGATGTTGTACTGGCTGAAGATGAATTGCTCGTCGCTCACAGTACCCCAAATGTGCTTTGGCAGGATACCGATGACCGTGTTTGTCAGGAATGGACTATAGGGCTGTTTGAGCACAAAGCGTATCTCGGTTGGAGAAATAACGTTGACTGTCACATCGGTCCAATCGATGCGGCGCGGGCTTTTGACGGCCGGATCCTGAATCTTTTGAATGGTGAATGCCACATCATCCGTGGTGAGCGGAGTCCCATCATGAAAGGCGAGCTCCGGCCTGAGCTTGAATGTGTAGGTCAGCCCATCTGCGGATACGTTGAACGATTGGGCGAGATCGCCGACAATTTTGCCATTGCTATATTTGGTGAGGCCTGAATAAATCAGAGCAGACAGGTCGCGATCGACATCCCCGAGAGCAAGCACGGGATTGATGCTGCGGGGGAGTCCGATGACGCCTTCATTGAGAGTGCCGCCGTACGCCGGAATTTCAATGCTGAATTGATTGTTCAGGCGCGCGGCCATGATAATCATGGTGACAGCTGCGGCAATCACGCATATGCCAAACACCACTTTCTCAGTCGCTGAGAATTGGCGGATGTAATTCAGGATATGTGAACCGCGCTTGAGGCGGAGTTCGTGTGGGGATTGTTCGTCGTTCACGATGTTAAGTGAGAAACACGGAATTCTAAATCCTACATACTTTCAAATACGTACATGCAATAACAAATAGTAAGCGGATGTGTATTACGATTTCTACGAGAATTTAGAATTCCGGGTTTCTGGCAGTTTCTAAGGTTAGATCAGGTTGAGTAGCGCTGATACTGCGAACAGAATGGCGATAATGATGCTGAACATGAAAAGTCCCTTCTCAAATCCACGGCGCGTATGGAAGGCAGAGCTAAAGTTGTCGGATCCACCGAATGCACCACCAACCTGCGCACCCGTACGTTGCAAGAGAATCGCGGCAACAATAAGTACGGACAGGATTATCTGGATATACGGGAGGAGAGACTTCATTGCAAATATCATAGCATAGGCGGGTCTTTTTTGCAAATAAAAGATGTTTTCGTGGCTCTATATATAGAAAATGTCCCTGCCGGACCGGAGTCGGGCAGGGATGAGTTCAGGTCGAACGTACGGGTTCAGGTGTAGCGGCGGAAGCGCGTTCGCATCGCCATGAAGGCGTATTTCGCTGTTCCTAAAAGTTCGTGCATCATGCCGACTCGGCATTTCCACGTCGAGCAAAAACGGACATGCCATCCTTTCTTGAAAAGAAGGAGGATTCGCCAGGTGAGCCACAACCGCGGGTACACATGGTTCCATGTAGAGACAACGAGTACATTGCGTGGCAGATCGTACTGCTCAATCATGGAGATGGTCTCACGGATTTCACCCCAACTGGTCCAAATCCGTGGGTTACGACTGACGTGGATTTGTTCCGGCTTGAAGGTGCCTTCGGTGACCAGCCAGTGCTTCATCAAGTCGCTGAATGGTATCTTGTGCGGACATGAGTCCTGACTATGCCAATATGCGGGCGGCAGACCTGCAGCCAAAACGATTTTTGGGATGTTATACCCATTTGTTCGCGAGGCGGATACGAGACGCTCAAGGCGGCATATCGTCTGTGGTCCAGGACTATTCCCGTCAGGGCCGTATTCGTAGGGCAGGGCCAGCGCGGTCCAAGGATTCTGTCTGAGAGGCGGTACATCGACATTCACAAGCGTTCTCCGTTTCTATGGATTATGTTGATAC
>JAHFMB010000055.1 GCA_023269245.1 Candidatus Tayloriibacteriota bacterium | reverse complement strand
CGGGTAAAAGGCAGGGGCCGGTCGTGGGCCAACTGTCAGCGCGCAGTGTTCATGGCGCTGGCATTTGAAATAGTTGGCGGGCGTAATTCAGCGGTAGAATGTCAGCTTCCCAAGCTGGACGTCGTGGGTTCGAGTCCCATCGCCCGCTCCAAAAAATCAAGTGGTTAGGAAATATTTCCTAACCACTTTTTCTTTCGAGTGGCCTCATTTGGTTTTGCTGTCATTTTATAAGGTCGCATATTTCGCCCCATGACCCCCCCAACGAGATATTCTCCATTGCAAATAAACCTTCCATATTCCCGCCCAGGCCGTATGATCCCTCCACCTATACCTTTCCGATCATAGAAAAACTGCGAACTAACCGGGAGGATGGTGGTGACAATGCCATGCCCCCCCTGCGTTGTGAGGTCCACTTCCCCCCAAGAGCAGCAGGCCGCCATGACATCACCCTTTTCTTAAACTCTCACCAACCTACTTCAAATACAAACAAACGGAAGGTAATGATTGTATCTATCGAAGATTATCGATAGAAATGATGATCGTTAAGCCGAGTGGCACGGCCAGCAATTATGTACATCAGGCTGCCAAAGTTCAATGCGTCCACTCAAATTCTTGGTTTGAGCATGGGGTTTTGTTTTACATATTCAATAATGCGCTTTTTGAGGCCCTGTTCAAGAGATGCTTTAAAAACCTTTCCTACTGACGTATATATCCGGATATGGGTAAACCAAAGATTCCAACGTAGGTGCGGGAGTAGCATTTTTTGAATGAATTCCCGGAACCACTCAATCTCGGTAAAAAGCGGAAAATAATAGCAGGCTTCATCTCCATCGCGCAACCGTACTGGCAAGGGGCTCGATATGCCATCGCGGATTATGGTTTGGTCTGCGTAGGTTTTTTTAAATAGGCCAATACGCCATCCGATACCAATCACCTGAACGTCTCGATGTCCGACATTCGTAATCCGAATGGCGAGGTACTGTGGAAATGGTCCTTGAGAACCCTGAGAGACAATGACTCTGTGGCCTGCGGTGGCATGGAGACGTATCCTCTTGTCCTGCCTTGCAAGATAAAGCGCCACTATTACTGCCGCGATTGTACCGAAGGCAGAGAACCAATCTGCAAATGAATTTATGAACTGCCAGTCTTGCTTAATGATAGAAAACTCCTTGTGCCCAAACGGTGCACCGAGTCTAATGGTATGTAATCTCCTTACCGAATTTCTTTTTATACAATTCCTTTATGGCTGGCGAAGGGCCACCAAACCAATGACATGGATTAGCATGAACATCACAAAGCAAGATGACTTCGCCATTTATTTTTTTCATTGCCCAGCCTGGCGGTACATGCCCCTTTGCGGGATCGTGAAATTGTTTTCCTTCACAGAGCTGGCAAATAAACTCATGTTCATTCATTGATATATCTCCCTGTCTCCCGCTTTCTTAAATTCTCAGAATTCAACGAGCGTCGCTCACTCCCGCCCATGGCAAATCTTACGATTTTTTTACGAAGGTTAAACCTTAATGGCAAGCTCCACCATCTCGATCAGCTTCTTTAATTCAATCGCCATGGGAATTAACACGGGTGTTAGCCCACCGTGAACCGCGGTTAGCCGATCGTTCCTCCCATACCATAAGGGGGCTGTGATACCCGCTCAATCAAATCCGACGTTAGAAAAATCAACTGATGCCTGTGAAATGACGCATTTCATTCGAGTCTTGTTCCTTTTCTGGAAGCAAGCTATGAAGACGTACGTTCACTTCTCCCAATTTGTCATAGTCCTCAGCAGCGATGTGTTTCTTGCCAGCTTCGATGAGGTTCTTGGCTTGGAGTTGGTCGTTGAAAGTTTCGCACTTGCTGAGCAAGTGCTGAAACCAGCCGATTAAAAAGTCCGGTGTGCGACGGAGTATCTGGTATGAGATATGGTGGAGGTCGTCAATGGCCGTTTGCAGTTTTAGCGGGTTCGTTGAATTCAAGAACGTATGCTCTTGAGCGATGGCTTCGTTCAGTTGACGCTGTTCGTAATCATTCCCACTTTCGCTTACAATTCCAGTAACTTCGCCTTTCGTCGCTTGATATTCCATTCGCAGCCGTTCCAACCTCTTTCCGGACGTTAGCTGATTAAGTTCTTGGGCGATCTTGCGCTTGCGATCTTCAAACTTGTAACGGTTATCTGTCACGTCATCCAGAGCGAGCAACATGACTTCGCCCTGAAGTTCCAGCATAGACGCAGTTTTTCGAGATTCTCAATTACTTCGTAATTTTCGCTCCCAATCGCGTCAATTTTTTCTCTTACAAGTTGTTCGTCCAGCATACGCACTTCCTCGCTTAGTGTCTCCACCGGCACGTGACGCTTTGCTGGGCTGAAGATTTGCGAGAACTCTGGCCCGGATGGGTTCACATAAGCGTTAACTGTGAGGTCGCGCGATTCTGACACTTCAAATGTAAGGTCAATTTCCGTGCCACGCAGAATATCTCGTTTGAGTCCTTTGCCTGAGATCTCCAAATAGCCAACTGTTTTATTGGCTGTGAAATGATTTTCGGACGGCCCTTCGACGACGATGACTCTAATTTGATCATCAGAACCATGAATCACCGACTTGCTTACATCCACGGTTTTCTTGCCCTTAGCAGGAAGAACGGAATTTCTAGAAAATATTCTATCCAGAATCGTGTCGTAGTCCTTATCTTTCACAAGACTCAAATCTTCGGGTAGCATCTGCCCCACGACACTGTATTTTCCCTGTGCGATTTGGATGGAGTCAAGGTCGGTCGGGACGGGATTATGCTGACCGTCATAGACCTTGAAAGTGAAGAGATTGTAAGTGTCTTCCAGAAGTGGCAAATCTTCGACGATGCGCGCCGAGAGGTTTTTCAAGCCACTGTCATAGCCACCATCATCGCGAGTGATACGGTAGAAATAACCGCTCGTTTCACCCTCGACCTTGGCCGAGAACATTTCCTCACGCTCTTGCGATGCGCGATTGTAGGCAACCTTGATTCTCAACGCTCCGGGTACTATGGATTTCTCGACTGTTTTGTCACCAAGATTGATTGCCTTGGTGGCGGCGAAATAGGCAGCACCAACCACGATTGCGCTTGTTGGGTCAATCCCGGTATTTACTGGGATACCAAGTAATTCCTCAACCCGGTTGCGCACGAGCGGGGTGTAGGTCGCACCGCCAACCATCAATACAAACTTCAAATCTTGTGGGCGTAAAGAATTCCGAGTCAGAATTTTTTTAAGCATTTCGGCTGTGTTATCAATGGTCTCTTTGATCACAGCATCATATTCCGAACGCGTTATAGGGAAGATTGAATCGATCATCTTGCCATCATCATCCTCTACACTGAATTCGATTTCAGAAGAAGTCTTTGTAGACAGTTCAATTTTCGCCCTCTCAGCCTCGCCCAGAAGTCGATACCAGAGTCGGTTGTATTTTCCCGTCTCACTTTTCATCTGCCCAAGCAAATCATCGAATTTCCCCTTCTTTTCAAGCTGCGGCGCGATAATACGCTCGACGATAAGGGCATCGAAATCTGAACTGCCGAGATAGTTGTCGCCCTCGTGATCAACAACTTTGAGTTCACCTTCAATGATCTTCACCAACGCCACGTCGAACGTCCCGCCGCCGAGGTCATAAACAATCCACTGACTGTTTTTCAAATCCATGTTCTTTTCCTTGTTCGCGTAAGCAAGACTGGCGGCGATTGGCTCTTGGAGCAGCACGACCTGTTTGAATCCGGCGGCATAACCGGCCTCTTTCGTGGCGTTTGATTGCACCATGTCAAACGAGGCGGGAATCGTGATAACGACCGATTCGGGCATTTCGCCTGAGTGGATGAAAGTTTTGAGTTCTTTGAGAACAAAAGCTGAAAGCTCAATTGGGTTTTTAGACTGCCCAAGTGACTTAATTTTGAAACATTCGGTCGTACCCATCTTCCGTTTGAACCGGCTCACAATGCTCTTGTGATCCTTCTCCATGTAAGTTTTTGCCTGCTCACCAACTAAAATACGGTCGTTTCGAAAGCCAATGATTGATGGCAGTGTTTCTTTGAATCCGTTCGGATTCTTGAAAATTTCCACCGTGCCCTTGTTAAATTTCGCGATGAGGGAATTTGATGTACCCAAATCAATACCGAAGTTAATCATGCTATTCATGGATTTTCCTCCTTTTGTGATTCAACGATAACGACACCCTTTTGAGCGACGCGCACAAACTTGTCCGTGCTGCTGCGCAATTCAGCGCGGATGATTGGTTTAACAACTTCTACGACTACCAGATTTTCCGTCCCAGATCCAGCAATCGTGGCTTGTAGATCAGTTCTTGTATCTTTGAATTGCTGCCCCATCGGGTCTTCGTAAGTGAAGCAATAGCGATCGTAAATTCCACCAACATAACCTCTCGGCAAACCATCCTCTGCGAAAGCATCTTTCATTTTGATAACGTTACGCAGCAAGTTGTTTGGGTCACCATGCAGTTTGATTTTTTTCTCCAGCTCATAAAGCTGGTTGATAGCGGTGAGAATGGTTTTGGGAATCTGTAATTGAATTTCCATAATGTATCAGAGCTCCCGCGTTATTTTTCCATAACAGATTGAAGGATTGGTAGAAGAACAGCGTTGTCTGTGTCTTTCATTGAAATACCGATAGCAACACCTTGCTGTGATTTGCTTGAAAGAATCACTTGTCCATTTCGTATGACTGTCGAAAGGTCTGTCCATAAAACAAAACGATCTTTCTTGAAAAGAAGTCCTTGGGTTTGAAACCCAATTCCGTCACGAAAGAGTGTGCAAGGCCCGATACTCTCCCTCAGCCCAGAGTTGAGGCGCCGCTGAATTTTTTCCACTACGATTTTAGCAAGATAGTTCATGCAGGCATTTACCATGTTAGTGAAGTGCTCTGTTTGCTTTGCCTCACCAGCTTTCGTGCTTGACCACGTAGCGATTGCACTTTTCCCCGAATCATTCGTTACTACGAGAATATATGTATAAAGCTCCGCGCCAGTATAACCGGTGACCGTAATTCCCCATCGCAGGTTTCTGATTGTGTCTGTCGAGAAAAACTTTGCGCCATCTTTGATTCCTTCTTTAGTGATCTCGAATGGGCGTTCCGGGCCAAATTGTAAACGTACTTCGGCCTTCCGTTCTTCGGTAATTTTTTGCTCGATGATCTTGAAGTCCTCTTCAAGACGTTTGTTCAATTCGACGTTCTTAAATTGAAATCCTTTGCACAGATTAAGAATGTCGCGCGACAAGTCGGGGTCTTCATGCACATTGTAGCAGTCGATGGCAAGCGAACGAATTTCAGTAATAAGTTCTGATTGTTCCGACCTGAATTCCGCTGGAAGCAAGTTGAACAAATTTGTGAAAGAATGATCTCGAAGAAAATCTTTCATTTCGCGTATGCTTTCTTTCCGTTTCTTACCTTCTGCCGTTTTAACGCGCATCATGTGAACCAAGTCGTCCACACGTTTGTGAGCACCAGCAAAGCAGATGTCCTCATCCTCTCGGTTCACCCATCTTCTGCCTTGGAATAAAACCTCAATCACTGCCAATGCACGTTGTTCAATGGCACGCGTAAGAACAAGATTGTACTGGTTTGCAAAGGGCTTTGTAAGAAAGCGCTTAAAGTCAGGCTCTTCGTCCAAAAGTTCAAGAGTCCTTTGCGGAAAATAACAGTCAGAATAGACAAAGTGCTCAATCTCACCCTGTGTCAGGAACTTTAGCAATGGCTTGTTTTCAAATACCGCCCAATGAAAATACCGAGTAGATTCATCAAGTAATTCATCTTCGAGAGTTAATGCGCGGGACTTGTCGAGAGTGAAATCATCAAGCCAACTCACCTTACCGTCATTCAGTTCAATCTCTTGAAGTAGTCGCTTTTTCGCGCGTTGAATAGTTTTTACTTCCAAGGAATCACTATTTTCAATCTCTCCAAGTTGCATTGCTTCAAACGGACTTAAATAGAATTGGAAATGATCGCTTTTCGGAATCAATCCGTTTGCAGCCGCACGAGCCGAAGCTGCAAGTGGTAAGAGTATTTGCTTGGTAGCACTCAGTTCTTTAAGCCCCCGGTCGTGATCCGGCTTTAACGCCAACGCTCGCCTGTAGGCATCCGCCGCATCAACCATTTGGGAAACTTCAGAACGACTGAATGCCAATCCCATGTTGAAAAATGGTGATGGGTCATTTAACTTCGCCGCCGAAAGTCTATAAATATCAATCGCCTTTGTATAATTCTGTTGGTTGTAGTATGCGGTACCGAGACTATGCAAATCATTTCCGTCAGGTTCAATAAAATCAAATAGATTTTCCCACGCTTCAATTTCTTTGCCATAGTCTTTGCGCTTTTGGTGCAGTCGTACAAAATAACGCCACAACCACGCTGAATCCGAGTCCAGCCCTCTTGCATTGTTCAGTGCTTTCTCGGCTTCATCCAAGCGGTTCAGCCAAATCAGGTCATTACCCAACTCCCGCCAAAGCCAAGCGGAATGAGGATGCTGTAGAATTGCCTGTTTCTCAAAATCTACGGCTGTTTCGTACTGCTGTTGCCGTGAAGCCGC
>JAHFMB010000005.1:5868-28445 GCA_023269245.1 Candidatus Tayloriibacteriota bacterium | reverse complement strand
TCATGTTTAGTCAAGTAAGTTAAGCAATTTACACACATGAAAACATCAACATGTATCATAATATCAGTCATCATTATTGCTATGGCCGCGGTGGCATTTGGTTATACAAAGCAACACCGTCAGCAGGTGTCGATAGAAAAACCAGTCATTAAAATTGGAGTCACTCTTCCTCTGACGGGAGACATTGCCATGCTCGGTCAGAGTAATAAAAAAGCCATTGAACTGGCCGAGTCCACACTTGGGAATACGAAGTATAGGTATGAAGTTGTTATTGAAGACGATCAGTTCAAGCCCTCGATAGGCGCTACCACAGCCAACAAGCTCATTTCTATCGACAGAGTTAGTGCGCTTATTTCTTTTGGTTCGCCCGTAGGAAATACGGTCAGTCCAATAGCGGAGAAGGCACAGATTCCACACATCAATGACTTTGCTTCGGATCCACATGTGGCCGATGGGGCATATAATTTTATCCATTATACGCCGGCTTATAAAGACTCGGAACGCATGGTGCAGGAATTACGGAAACGCAATATTAGAAAAGTCGTATTCTTCCGACAACAGGATAATCCGGGAGGGGATGCACTACTTCATGCCTTTGAGAATAGTATTATCGGTACCAATGTACAAATCCTTGCTTCTGAAGGATTTACAACTGGTACGCGTGATTTCAGGACTGTCATCAACAAGACAAGAAATCTTGGCGCAGAGATATACATACTTATTTTGAGCACTCCGGAACTTGAAATTATCACCAAACAACTTCGCGAAGCGGGAATCGTGACGCCGGTTACTTGCATGGAGACATTCGAGTTTTCGGATCAACTCTCGTTGTTCGAAGGTATGTGGTATGTGAATGCCGCTGATCCGATGCAAAAATTTATTGATCTCTATACAAGCATGTACAGTGAAGGTCCGAAGCTGGGCGCGGCAAATGGTTATGATTCATTCAATCTTCTTGTTCATGCAGTAGAGGAAGCTGGCAATGGCAAAACTATCCCGACCGGTCCGGAAATACAGAATGCTCTGGCACATGTCAAAGGATTCGACGGAGCTCTTGGTGATGGATTGAGTATTGATACCGAAGGTCTGGTCATGTCAAAAGCGGTCCTGCGTATGATCAAAGATGGGAAGCCGGTCACGATTAGCCAATAAACACTCTCGCAATCAACAAAACCCGCTCGCCACAGAGCGGGTTTTGGTATATATTTAATGGCGTCCTGACTACCATTCTATGGACATCATTCCTCAACTGATAGTCAATTCAATTATTGCCGGAGCAATCTACACCATGGTTGCCCTCGGTTTTAATTTAATCTACGGCACTGTTAAGTTTTTTGATCTCGGCTACGGTGCGCTGACTGCAGTTGGTGGTTACTCAGTCTATTATTTCTACAAAACACTCGGACTCAATCTCTACCTTTCGATCATTCTCGGATTCTTGATTGCCGGCATCCTTGGATTCCTACTCTACAAGTTTATTTACTCCCCGCTCCGTGCACGCAAATCATCCGGCATGGTGCTCCTGGTCGGATCGCTCGGTGCATTCACCGCAATCCAGGCCATCATCGCTATTTTGTTTACGAGCCAGTTCCAGACCTTGTCGCAGAGCGCGGGAGCAGGGAAGGTCTATGATATTTTTGGCGGCGTTATCACCGAAGTCCAGCTCATAATTCTCATCTGCGGACTAGTTATCATGGCCGTCATGGCGTGTGTGCTGAAGTTCACCATTTTCGGCAAAGCGGTGAAAGCAGTCAGTGATGACGAAGAAGTCTCGAAGATTGTCGGTATCAACACGCCAAAGATTATTGGGTGGATTTTCTTCATCGGCTCATCGATCGCGGGACTTGCCGGTATCCTGATCGGGTTTGATACAGGCATCGAGCCGACCATGGGTATGTCACTTCTTTTGAAGGGTGTGATTGCCTCTATCATTGGTGGCATTGGTAATATTTATGGTGGTGTTATCGGCGCGTTCTTCCTCGGCTTCGTTGAGAACTTCGGTATCTGGAAGATTTCAGGAGAATGGAAAGATGCAATCGCGTTTGGTGTGCTTATTATTTTTCTGCTGTGGAGGCCACAGGGGATTTTGAAGAAATAATATGGAATACCTCATCCACCTCGCCATTCTCATCTGCATCTACGGCATCCTCGGGTTGTCGCTCAACCTCATTGTCGGATATGCTGGACTGCTGTCGATTACGCAGGCGGCATTCTATGGTATTGGTGCATATGTCACGGCGATTTTACTGACAACCACGGGGATGAATTTCTTTGTGGCACTGATTCTCGGCATGGTCATCACTGCCGTCTTGAGTTTGGCGATTGGGTTCGTCCTATCAAAATTCAAAGACGACTATTACGCGCTCGGCTCATTCGGCTTCAACGTCATTATTTATAGCATCTTTCTCAACTGGCAATCGCTGACTCGCGGACCACTTGGCATTCCAGGTATTCCACGTCCTTCATTGTTCGGATTTACGTTCTCTGACAATCTTTCATTCCTTATATTAGCGATCGTACTCGGACTCCTTGTGTATGGTGTCTGCGTCTTCGTCACTCGTTCATCATTTGGTCGCGTCCTCAAAGCAATCCGTGAGGATGAAGAAGCGATTCGCGTCTTTGGGTACCACACACTCTGGTACAAATTGGGTATTTTCGTGATTGGTGCTGTTCTCGCCTCGATTGCCGGTGCGCTCTTCGCTTCGTACATTACCTTCATTGATCCATCCACATTTACCTTGAATGAATCCATCTTCTTGCTTGCCATTGTGATCCTAGGTGGCTTGGCAAATAATAAAGGCGCAGTTATCGGTGCGGTCTGTTTGATCTTGTTGCCAGAGATCTTGCGCTTTGTCGGTTTTCCATCGGATATTGCTGCGCAAATGAGACAGGTGGTCTACGGCGTTATTTTGATTCTGCTCATGTTGTATAGACCGCAGGGATTGATAGGGGAATATAGGTTATAAAAAACACCCAACGGAGTAACCCGTTGGATGTTTGGAAGACAATCAGCCGTTGCTGTGCTCAAAGCACGAATTTTGCGAGGACATCGTCGGGGATGTCTTTGACCTTCAGGAATGTGAGGAAGTCCGTGGTCCCGAAGTCTGAATCAATAGACGGGGGACCGCAAACTTTGGCGCCGATTCGCAGATACGCCTTTAGAAGCTTGGGTATCTTGAGTGGTTCAGTTGAGAATACATCGAGCCGGCAGGCACCAGATGCGTGCGGAACCGTTCGGTATTGTTCTTCGACGAGGTGTCCATTCTCGACGAACCATTTGTATGCCGATGCCGCGATTGCTGGGTCCACACTCGAAAGGGAGCTGCAGCCGAGAAGGCATTCGCTTCCTGTTTCTCGGGCGTATTGTCCAATGCCTCGCCAGAGTAAGTTGAGAACCGACAGATTGCGGTCTGCCTTCTTGACGCAGGCACGTCCCGCTTCAAGGATCTTGTCGGCGAGCGGCTCGAAAGGTTTCATTTCGAATTCCCCTGCCGAATATAGTCCGTGGTACTTGCGGGCGTCGGTCCATGTTTGCAACCGGTAGGTGCCCACAACTTCGCCAGCGGCATTTTCAACAATGAGATGCTTGCAGGTTCGGTCAAGCCAATCTTCGTCGCGACCAGAGTCAACTCGACGACCCCTCCCCATTTCCTCAACAAATACGTCATAGCGCAGTCGTTGCGCAAGTTGTACTTCTTCGGCTGTTGTTGCGAAGCGTGCTGGCTTGTACCTTTCCTCCCGCGCCGTGCCTGTTGCTGCCAACAGAGTTGCCGTAACAGTTGCGTCCTTCATTGGTCTTGGTCTTTCGTGGTTGTGCTTGTAAAGCAACAGTGATTCGTGTTCCAAATTCCGCAAAATAGTATCAAAAAAATAGGGAATAGTCAATGTTGTGAAAGTATAGATATATAGCCATTGCTTTGCTATAGTTTGCCTATAGTAATCACCCATTTATTCATGAAAAAACTCATCACCATAGTCATCCTCGCGGTCGTCATTATCGTCCTCATCGTCATCTTTGGCGGTTCGCCGACGCCGAGCTCTACTACGAAAGAGCCGATCAAGATCGGGGCAATTATTTCTGAGACAGGTGTCGCAGCAGCCTTTGGTGAAATGTCACACAAAGGTATCCAGTTAGCTGTTGACGAGATCAATACCGCTGGCGGGATTAGCAGTCGACCGGTCCAGATTGTATGGGAAAATGACCAGACCGATCCAAAGGTATCATCAGGACTTTTTCAAAAGGTCACTGGTATCGACAAGGTTGGCGCCATCATTGGTAGTAACTTTGACTTCGTGACACAACCACTCTTCTCGCTCGCAAAGACAAACAAAGTCGTCGTTGTGTCTCCGTCGAACCCTCGTATTCCTGGCGCGTTTGATACCAATGACCACGCGTTTGTGATGATGACAGAATTTGATACCATCGTGCGCACGTTTGCGTCATATCTCAAGGGTGCTCAATACACACAGCTTGGTATAGTTCGTTTTGAAAGTTCGTTTGCAGAATCCATCGAAAAGACACTCAACGCCATGCAAGTGGAAATGGGAAAGGAACAACTTATTTCGGAAACATATAAGCAAATTGGCAATAATGATTTCAAAACACAGATCCTCAAACTCAAGCAGGCAAAAGTCGACCTGGTATTTCTTGATATGATAGGTCCTGACCCGGTAACTTTTGTTCAACAGGCGAATGCACTTGGATTCAAGCCGACATATATTACTCATATTGGTATTCAGGACGCACTTTCGATCAAAGGTGTAGATCCAAATATGTTCAATGGATTTGTGCTCATCAATTGGAACTTCTCACCGGCCTCATTTGCTGATAAGTTCATGAAGAAATATGGGGTACAACCAGACAAATCTGCTGATCGCGCCTATGACGCGGTGTATGTATTGGCCCAGGCAATTGCACAGACTCCCGTGGGCGCCGATGTAGCTACAACGCTTGAACAGGGTACATTTGTGACACCGAACACCTCGTTCAAATTCAACACCAATCATGCCGCTGATACGACGCCCGTCCTCATCCAAAGCATCACAGAAGGAAAACTTGTTCCGTTTAACACATTATAATTATATTTATGAAAAAACTTCTCGGTCTTATCATCGTTATCATCGCTGTTATCCTCATTATTCGCATGAGCTCAAGTGGTACGCCACAAGTAACTGTCGGCGGCTTCTTCAACCTTACTGGTTATGCCGCTTTCGCTGGGGAACCGTCCCGCGACGGATTCATTATGGCGGTTGAGGACGCGAACTTGGCGACTGGTACGGTCAAAACGGTTATTGAGGACGCCGGATCAGATTTGAAGCAGGCGGTTTCAGGTGCAACAAAATTGATCCAAATAGATAAATCAATCGTTGTTATCGGGCCGGAATGGACAGAATTTGGAGAAGTTGTTGCACCGGTCGCCGTGGCGAATAAAGTCCCGTTTATTTCACCATGGATTGTGGCTGAAGTACCATTTGTTAAGCCGCCATATTACTGGTCTGCGAGCCCGAGTTATCGTTCAGAACATGCCGCGTTGGCAAAATATCTAGCGACGCATAAACTAGTGAGGATTTCATTGGTTTATTCAAATAACGCATGGTCCTATGCTGACATGAAGATGTTTAAAGAAGAAATCGCGGCATATCCAGAGATACACGTTATCTCCGAACAAGGTCTCGATCAATCGACCAAGGATTTTCGTACGGTTATAGCCAAGATAAAGACAGACAAACCCGATCTTATATATTCAGCAATTGCTGAAGATGAGGGGTATGGCGCATTCATGGCGCAAGTAAGGCAGTCGGGGATAATGGTACCACTATCGACATTTTCTTCACGGGCGACTTCTTCAGTTCTTAAAGACCGTTACTCGTCTTTGTTGACTGGTCAGATATTCGCAGAATCAGTTCCTCCGGAAAGAACGGGTGAATTTGAGGCTAAATATGAAAAACGTTTTGGTCGTAAGGTCGGAGCCATCAGTGCTGCTGCGACATACGACATGACGACATTGGTGCTCGGTGCAATAAAGGGTGGCGCACGTACTTCAGAGGACGTGATTGCATATTTAGAAAGCATGCCAGCATATGAAGGGTATTCTGGTCTGATTTCGTATGACAAAGATGGGCGACTCCCACTCAGAAAGGCGGTAATCAAGAGATATAACACCAAAGGCGTCGCGGAGGTTATTGAGTGATAAGAGCTGGACAGTTTGTAGAAGTTGAATAAAACAAAAATCCGCGCTGTCTTCGTATGTGGACCCGACGGGAGTCGAACCTGGGTGGTGGTTTTTTTACTCCATATTGCTATACTTTATCTGTACGAATTATCCCTAAGCGCTACCTTATTTTCATGAAAAAAATCATCTGGACGGCTGTTGTACTCATCATTGTCATTATCTTTATCATCATTGGCGCATCAAGCTCATCAGCTCCGACTATATCCACGAGCACGCCGACGCAACCCGTATTCAAAGTTGGCATTGTTTTGCCTATGACCGGTCCGGCTGGCACGCTCGGTGAGGCATCAAAAAAGTCAGTCGAGCTCGCACTTTCGAAATTTACCCCTGACCAACTCAAGCGTGTTGAGGTTATTTACGCAGATGACCAGTTTGATCCAAAGCAGACCGTATCTGTGACTCAGAAACTCATAGATGTAGATAAAGTTAATGCGATAATTGCCTACAGTTCACCATCATCGGTCGCGGCTTCGTATATTGCAGAGAAAGCATCGGTTCCCATGATCGGCCTCGGCAATTCTACTGACATCAATGGTGGCAAGCAGTGGGTGGTGCGCTACATGCTCGGTCCGGAGGCGCAGGCTCGCGCCATCGAGCAGCTTCTTCTCAAAGGGAAATACAAGAAGGTTGCGATGATTTGGAATCAATCGGACGGTCCAAAGTCAGTTCATGATCAGCTTGCAAAAATTCTTCCTGCTGAAAAATATAAGATTGTTGCGGACGAGTCAGTGACCAAGAGTGAAAATGATTTCAAAACATCAATCGCCAAAATACGCTCCGCCAAACCTGATGTGGTGATGGCATATATTTCTCCACAGGTTGGCGTATTCGCGAAACAGGCGCGTGATGCCGGTCTTACAGTGCCGTTGGTGAGCGGTCCGGTCTTTGAGATAGTCGATCAGCTCAAAGCTGCACAGGGAGCACTCGACAATCAGTTGTTCGTAAGCAACGACAATGTGCCGTTTATTGATGAATATTTCGCAAAATATGCGTCATACCCGACGATTGCGGGGGATTATATCTATGATGCGATTACGCAGTTCGCCAAGATTGCTCAGGCGGATAATACGTCGAATACCGCTGTGATGCAGTCATTGCGTGCAAGCTTCGGGGGAGTTGCGGGTAGTTACAATTACAATGGTGATGGGTCATTTGATGTGGTCCAGGTGGTCAAGAAATGGGATGGAGAAAAATTTGTTGTGGTAAAATAAACGACATGCCCCTTCTCTCTACCCACAACCTAGACAAGCACTTTGACGGCGTCTATGCAGTCAACAAGCTTTCTGTTTCGTTTGAGGCAGGAAAAATCACTTCCATAGTTGGTCCAAATGGCTCAGGCAAGTCTACGCTCATCAATACGCTCACCGGCATGCACGAGATTGATGGCGGTGAAGTGGTCATTGCGGGTGCAGAAAAGTTGACCCGCATAAAGGCATACGAGGTACCATTTCTCGGTATGACGAGGACATTCCAGGATGTCAGGCTATTCGAACAGATGCCAGTTATTGATAATATCCTGGTCGTGCTCACAGAGCGTAGTATTTGGAGAGCGCTCTTTGAAAAACACACCGCATTGCATCTTGAGAAGGCCGAGGAGGTCTTGAAGAAAGTTGGACTGTGGGATAAGCGTAATGAACTCGCAAAAAATCTGTCATACGGCCAACGCAAGCTTCTCGAGATTGCTCGCGTACTCGCAGTTGTGCACAGTGGCGTGGGAGACATCGAAATTATTTTCTTTGATGAGCCGTTTGCCGGACTATTTCCTGAAATGATAAAGACGGTAGTTGCGGTGATGAAGGAGCTTCGCGAGCATGGCAAGACAGTCATCTTGGTGGAACATAATATGGATCTGATCCGCGAACTTTCGGATCATCTGTATGTGCTCGATGCTGGACAACTCTTGGCGCAAGGGAAGCCGGATGAGGTGCTGGCCAGGAAAGATGTCATTGAGGCGTATTTGGGGGAGTAGGCGGCGATTTTTTCTGAATGATATCCCCATACTGTTTCATTTTCTCGTTTTGACTATATCTCTGACCGAGTTCTTTGACGCAGGAGAACATGGCAAGGAGTAGGGCAACAATATGTTTGTCGACGACCTCGATGGCGATTTCCTCATGCCAGTTGATGATGAAGGCTGAACCGCCAAAGATGTATATTTCCGCTTCAACATTGGCGAATTCGTCGGGGATTTTTACATAGTCTTGGAGACGGCCGATGAAGCTGTTGAAGATATCGACTGCTTTTTTTCGGCCAACTTCGGAAATGATGGTCGTGACTGATTTTTCGTGCACAATTCCTTCAAAAATAAACTTCTTTTCTTTGAATGTCGTGTTGATACGGGTCCAATCCTGAGCTGCCACTTTTCGTAATGCATATTTAATTGAGTTGTCCGGCTGAATTCCGTATACACGTGATCCTTTCGGCTGCTCAATGAGTCGCTCAAAGATCTTCATGATGGCAGGGACTCCAGAATGAATGACGACCCCATCTTGTGCGTGATTGTAATTGACGGATGTGGTTGCCGTGGAACGGTTGCGAGGATTACTCAGTTGTTCAAGTGTTTTATGGAAGCTCGATTTCCAGAACATTCTTTTACCCTTTTGGTGTCGCTCGACGAGGCCACGCTGGTATAGCTTCGTCAGTATGTAGAGAAGGGAAGTACGTGCTACTCGGGTGAGGTTGGCAATATCCGTGATGCTGCGCGCCTGCACCGAAATGGCAGCAAGGATTTTTTCCTCAGAGGGAGTGATGGCAAGAATATCTAATTCATCTATGCTTGAAGGCGTGTTTCTCATAGGGGTTATTCTATCTTAAAATATGATCAAATTTTAGTCAATTTTTATTTTCTGAAATACCCTTATCTACTAGGGGTATTTTAGCGAAAAACCCTCAAAAAACCGCCCACATTCGTACTTATTTGATTGTTTTATTGCTGGCGCTATACTGGGCGGATGAAAACATCAAAAAAATGGTTGGGCCTAATCCTGCTAGTAATTATTGTTTTTGTGGCGATTTCGATTGTTCGTGGTTATGCGCACAAAAGTGGAAATACTATAAACGTCGGAGTTATAGCACCGCTGAGCGGACAGTATGGAACTCTCGGAGAATCATTTTTGAATGCGGTACGTATGAATGCGGAAAAGGATCCCCGCATCAAGCTTTTTGTTGAGGATAGTAAATTTGATCCAAAAATTGGTTTGTCGGCGTTCCATAAGCTTGTTGACATCAATCACATCGACATACTGATCAATTTGGATAGTCTTACGTTGGAGGCGATCACGCCACTGGTGAATGAATCGCATTTACCAGTTATTCAGATTTTTGAATCACAGGCGCACGAAAAAGATTCAATATTCCAAATGCTCCCATTCAGTTATCCGTTATTCACTGATCTTGGCGTATTTGCGTCTGAAAAATATCCAAAAATCACTGTTGTCTACAGTAATATTTCTGACCTATATACCACTGACGTCAATTATTTCAAAAAAGGCCTCAAAAATGGAGCGCTTGGTGAAGTTAAGATCGGGAATGGTTCATACATTAGATCGGATGTAACAAAAATGCTTGCGGACAACCCGGATGCATTTGCACTTATCGTACCTTCGACAGATGGTATCAAGTTTCTCAAGGAGTTTGTTGCCCAAAAAGGCACCAAGAAGGTTTCTCTTATTTGTGATGCAAATATTGAAATTGATCTTGCCAAATATGTTGAAGCATTAGGGCCGGGCGTTTTTGAGGGTTGTATATCAACCAATCTACCAAATACCATGACGGATTCATTTATATCTGAATATAAATCAACATTCGGTTCATCAGAACCCATGATTGGGGCTGATTGGGGCTGATTGGGGGTATGACTCTATTACCATCGTCAGGAACTTGCTTGATGTGTCTAAAAATAAGTGGGTTGATTCGATCTCGAAGTCATCATTCGATGGTGCGTCAGGGCATGTGGGATTTGATGAGACAGGAACGCGATTTGCAGTTTCGGAACGACACATCTTTCGTAATGGAAAATTCACCACACTCGAGAAGTCTGCAGTAAAGAATCAACAGGTCACTGTCGGTGTCATTCTGCCACTCACTGGCCAATATAGCGTTATTGGCGAAACAGTAAAAAATGGCATGGAAATGAGCTTGAAAGCATTGCCGGCTGGGGAACAGAAGTCTATCAAACTTATTTTTGAGGATGATAAATATACAACCAAGGATGCCCTTTCTGCGTACCAAAAACTGACTTCACTGGATCATGCAGATATTATTGTCTCGATTAGTTCACCAACGGTTGAAATTACCAAGCCTGAAGTAAACAAGGCAGGTCAGCTTATGTTCATTCTTGGCGATGAATTATCCCACAACACAGATCGCGTCTTCGAGCTGATGCCGCAGGGAGCTGGTTTATTTACCTCACTGGCAACTGAGGCCGCAAAGCACTACAAGAGTATCAGTATCATATATGCCAGCGATAATAATCTTTTCAAAACAAACAGTGATTTATTCAAAGCGGCCGCTCCGTCAAGCCTCAAAGTTGACCTCGTCTCCGTGCAAGGGAATTCCGACATTCGTACTGAGGTTTCCCAGGTGGCAGCATCAGGCAATGAGGCCTATGCCATATTTGTACCTCTTGAAACGGGAGTAAAGATACTCAATGAGATGAAAAAATATCCCGCATCAAAACCACATCTGCTGTGTGATGCCAATCTTGCGCTTACAGTTAGTCAGTACATTTCGGCAGTGGGCGCAGATACTTTCGAAGGATGTGTTGCTACAGTTATGTCAGAAACCAAAACTCCGGAATTCGTCAAAGCATACAAGTCGGCATATTCGTCTGATCCGCAGTTCGGCAGTGATTTTGGGTATGATGCAATCCAGATAATTGGGAGGCTTATCAGTGCAGGAGGGAAAGACTCTTGGGTGGACACACTCAACGATCATTTCACCTATTCAGGGTACTCAGGCTCTGTTTCATTTGATATGACGGGGACGAGAGCCGCGTATACAGACACGCAGATTTTTAAAGGCGGAACCTTTGTGAGGCTGGAGGAGTAGTAATTTCGAGGTTGAAGGACGAGGGGCTGTTTCTCTTTCGAAAAAATGACTAAAATTTAGTCACTTTTGTTTGAGGAGATGCGGTCGTGTTCCCTTGGGTCATATTTTGTTATACTAACATGATGTTGAATACCTAATATCCTGTGTTATCATCATATTCATGAAAAAAATCATCATAGGAGCCATCATTGTCATCCTCATTATTCTTGCTGTCATGGCTGGCCGTACGACATCCGAGTACAAGGCAAGCCTTCTCGCGCCGCAAACCATCAAGATCGGAGTTATCGGTCCGATGACCGGCGGTGCTGCGGTATATGGCACCAACCTCGCGAAAGGCGCCCAATTGGCGCTTGACCTCATAGGCAAAACACGCAACACATATCAGCTTGTTTTTGAAGATGACGGGACCAATCCGGCGCAGGCCGCCAGTGCTGCACAGAAGCTGGTCAATGTTGAGAAGGTGCAAGCCATTCTTACTGTCACCTCCGGTACCGGCAATGCGGTCAAACCGATTGCCGCCAATGCTAAAATTCCTCAAATCTGCCTCTGCAGCGACGCTCGCGTAGCCGATGCCACCTATAACTTTACGAATATTTTGATGGCTGATGATGAGACTGCTGCCTGGCTCGCAGAAGCGAAAAGCCGCGGCGTGAAGTCTGTTGCGGTTCTCGGGCAAAATCAGCCGGGCTTCAATCTCCTACTTCAGGCTCTTCGCGATCAGGCGACATCCAGTGGCATTACCATCGCGTATGATGAGCGCATTGATCCATCAATAAAAGATTTCAAGACCAGCATTGCCAAGGCGCGGTTGGTACAACCAGACCTGTTTCTGATTGGTTTCTTTCCGCCGCAAATAGACATTATCGGGCAAGAACTCAAGACACTGGGCGTGACGAATGTCGCAGGCATTGCTACGTTTTCTATCGGCGCCGACCCGTCGCTTTTCAACGGCAAATGGTACAGCGATGCATCGCTTGCAAGCCCGTCATTCGCCGACGAGTTTTCAAAAAAATTTCCCGATATCCGCTTCAATGTCCGCGTGGCCCCATATGCATTTGACTCCTTTACTATGCTGGTTAACGGATTTGAATCCGGAGATGTTCTCGGCTATCTCCTGAACACAACCAGCTATCCTGGGAAAGCGGGCAATCTGACCAAGACCCGAGGTACATCCTCGTTCCGCGCACCTATCGGTATCTGGGAAATCAAAGACGGCAAGCCGGTACAGGTGAAGTAACCTCAATGTACAAGCCATTTTCTTTTTACCCAAAAGGAGTACAATGTGGGTGTAGTTTAAATACCACCCTTATATCTTACTATCATGTCTAAACGGGCTCAGTTCTGGACGGTAATAGTGCTGGCGATTCTTGTGGTCATTATATTTATCGCTTCGAGCGGTGATTCGGGCACAATCAAAGTCGGATACATTTCCGATCTTTCAGGATCAGTCAAAAAATACGGTGCATACGAGGCCGGCAAGCTGGCCATGGATGAGATCAACAAAGCCGGAGGCATAGACGGCAAGCGTCTTCAAATCATCTTCGAAGACGGCAAGTGCAACAGCAAGGATGCGACAAACGCTGCCACGAAACTCATTTCGATTGATAAAGTCAAGATCATTCTTGGTGGCCACTGTACCCCTGAGAGTGCCGCTATTGCGCCCATTGCAGAAAAAAATAAGGTCATCATGCTCGCAGGCATTACTTCGAGCCCGGTCATGTCTTCAAAAGGAGAATATATTTTCAGAACAACGTCCGTATCGACTGTCCAATCGGGTATTCTTGCTGAGATTGCGGTCAACAAGCTCAAGGGCAAGAACTTTGGCGTGATTTACGAACAGACTGATTATGCGCGGCCGATTGCCGAGCAGTTCAAAACAGAGATTGAGTCTCGCGGTGGCAAGGTGAGTGTCTACGAAGGATTTGCGCCGGATAGCAATGATTTCAAAACGATTCTGGCAAAAGTCCGGGCGGCAGGCATCGATGGACTGTTGCTCAGTCCACAGCGCCCTGATGCCGGACTCAATCTTATGAAACAGCTCAGTGACTTGGGCATCCACACACAACTTTTCGGCAACGACATCATCATCAGTCAACCACAGATTGACTCGTTCCCTTGGATCTACGAAGGCATGATTTTTGCCGGGCCGAACTATGATCCAGTCAATAATCCCAAGAGTAAGAAATTCCACAACAGCTTCGTGGACGCCTTTGGGTATGTACCTCCGTTCGGTATTTTTACCGCCGAATCATATGACGGCGTTTACATTATTGCTGATGCTATCAGGGAATATGGTAATAATCCCGATAACATAAAGGGATATCTTGCAGGCCTTAAGGATTACGAAGGTGCGTCAGGAAGAATTACCATCAACGAAAAGCATGATGGTGTGCGTACGTATGTGGCGAAGATTATAAAGTCGAAAAAGCAGGTGTTGTATTAATAGTTTTTATACCAATTTCATGAAGAAGATTATTATCGTAATACTCATTATCGTCATTATTGTGTTGATTGCTGTTTTTGGACGCACCAGTTCATCATCTACCGACACTATCAAGATCGGCTATTTTGGACCATTCACCGGGCCTGTTGCTGGTGATACTGGAGCTGATATTGCCAACGGATTCAAACTGGCTTCGGCTGACCGTGCTATGGTCGGCAACAAGAAAGTCAAAGTTATCTATGAGGATGACGCGTGTGATCCAAAAAAAGCGGCGGCTGCGGCAAACAAGCTGGTCAGCATCGATAAAGTCAAAGTCCTTGTATCCGGTGTTTGCAGCGGCTCGACGCTCGCGGCAGCCCCGATTGCAGAGCAGAATAAAGTCATTCTTTTGACGCCAGTTTCCACCTCGCCGAAAATAACCGATGCGGGCGATTATATTTTCAGGACATCTGCGTCGTCGATCGTGACCGCTCAAGCAGCTTCTCGTTTGTTGGGTTCGTTCAACTATAAAAAAGTTGCGGTGCTTTTTGAGACGGCTGATTACACGGTTGGCTGGAAGGACGCATTTATAAAGGAATTCAGTTTGGTTGTGGGCAACAGTGTCGCGGCTACCGAAAGTGTGGTGCCGACTGATACCGACATGAAGACTCAGCTGTTGAAGCTTGGGCAGGTCAAACCGGACGCAATCCTTTTGGTGTTGAATTCGACGGTCACCATGAACAATGCGATCAAACAGATGCGCGACTTGAAAATCAATGCGCCGGTTATCGGAAACGAATATATGGGCGTCAAACAGGTTGTGACAAATCCATTGGCGGATGGCATGTACGCGTCGGTGTACAAGTATGACAGCAATTCACCAAAATTGATTTCACTGCTTACAAGGTATGCCGATACATACAAGACAACTCCTTCTACAGAGATTTATCCAGCTCTTGCATATGACGGATATAATGTTCTTTTGAATGCGATTGAAGCATGTGGTAGCGATAGCCCGGAATGTATAAAGGCCGAACTGTATAAAACCTCAGGATATCAAGGCATTAGTGGGGTGATTACCATGGACGCAAATGGAGATACACAACGTGAGTTTACCTTGAAGCAGATCAAGGGAGGGAAGTTGGTTGATGTAAAATAAAGGGTATGAATAAGACGACAAAAATAATAATTACAGTTATTATTGTCGCACTTATTGCGTGGATTATCGCGACTAAGGGTGAAAAGCCGACCGCTAAAAATCTTCGTGTTGGTGTTATCGCTGTACTTTCTGGTCCATTTGCCGATTATGGTGAGGAAATTCGCAAGGGAGTTTTGGCTGAAGCATCTTCCACGCCAGATGTTCAGTTTGTGTTTGAAGATGACAAATGTGAGCCAAAGGACGCAGTTTCGGCATTTAACAAGCTGGTTCAATTTGAAAAGATTAATGTCATCATAGGTCCAGCCTGCGGTTCTCCACAGGAGGCCGTCATTCCACGTATCAAAGAGACTGGTGCGGTTGTTCTAGTACCTTCAGCCGCATCGAGCGACCTGTATACACAGAGTGGCGGTAATTTCTTTAATGTTCAGTATTCGCTTGAAAATGAATCAACATTTATTGCGCAGGAGATGACTAAACGTGGATACAAGAAAGTTGCACTCGTAAGCTATAAGAATGCATTTTCTGAGACACATGTGAAAGTGTTTAAGGCCGCATTTAAGGGCGAGATTACTGATCATGCATTTGTAGACGCTACAGTCGATGTGGCGCCTGAATTGGCAAAAATTAAAATTGAAAAACCGGATGCTATCTATTCTCCGGACGCGGCATTCTTCTTTGGTAGTGGTGTCATCAAGTTGCGCCAGCTCGGTGTAACCGTACCTATGTTTGGTACGTACGTCACTGAATTGCCAGCTGTACGAACGTTGGTTCCAGACGTATTCTATTCTTTCACAGGAGATCTTGGAGGTACGCAAGGTGCAGTGTATGAACTATCAAAACAGGCTGCGCATATTGCCGCGACGACGTTGAAAGAATGTGGAGGCGACTCCTTGTGCATTAAAAAGAAGCTTGACTCATCAGGCTTATTTGATAGCTTAGGTGTATATAAGAGACCTCTTATTCTCAAGCAAGTGAAGGGGAATGAGGTAGTTGAAGTACGGTAATGTCTGGAATACAATAACACCATGAATACCCCAGCGAAAATAATTTTCTCACTGATTATTATCGCGATCGTCATTTGGCTCATCGCTGCTTCGCGGCCAACAACGCCGCAAACAGTCAGAGTCGGCGTGGCTATCCCGCTCAGCGGCAATCGCGCGGATGTCGGCGAATATGTCAAAAACGCTCTTACGCTAGCCGCAGAAAAAATAGATGCGACCTCTGGCCATGCGAGACTGGACTTTTTGTTTGAAGATACGAAATACGAGGCGACCGCCGCTGTCTCGGCAGTGAAGAAACTCATTGATCTCGACAAAGTTGGGTACATTATCGGGCCTGGCGGTTCGTCGGAAGCTCTGGCTGTTGCACCGGTGGCCGAACAGAACAAAACAATTCTCATTATACCCGGCGCTCAAACTGACGAATTGTCGAAAGCGGGCGATTACATTTTTCGAACGATATATAATACTTCACAGGAGGTGCCGGTCTTCGGACCGTTTGTGGCCTCGAAAATGAAAGGAGGGACGATACATTTTTTGGCATTGAATACTGCTATCAGCGACCCGTATATAAAACAGATTACCCCCATTCTTGAGGCCAATGGCAAAAGAGTTGGTCTTGTAGAAAAGTTTGATCCAAAGGATGCCAATTTTGTGGCGCAACTGACCAAAATTAAGGCGCAGAATCCTACGGATATATTTCTAATTGCCGTGCCGAAACAAGCGGGAATCATTATGAAAGAGGCTCATGACCTTGGCATGAACGTGCAGTTTTATAATATTGGCGTCGAGAGTGCGGAGATATTCACGGCTGCCGGCAATTTGGCTGATGGGCTGTATTACCCGTACTCATTTGACGGCAAGACCGGAAGTCCCGAGCAGGTTGCGTTTTTTACTGAGTATGTGCGGAGATTCGGCACCGAACCTGATACCGTATCCGCCAACGCGTATGACGCGGCGCTCATGTTGAGTACCTGCATATACAAGAACGGTTCTGATACTGAAAAAGTGAAAGATTGTCTTTACGCGACACAAGAATACGCCGGCGCAAGCGGTACATTTAGTATCGATACGAATGGCGACGCGCTGAAGACGATTTTCATAAAAACCATCAAAAATGGAGAGTTTGTGAGGTATGAACATTAATAGCCATGACAAAATTTATATGAATAAAACAACAAAGATTCTCATTGCTGTCATTGTCTTGTTAATCATTATCTGGCTTGTGGCAACTTCAGGCAAACAACATGCGACAGATAGCATCAAAATTGGCGTCGTTTCATTTCCAACTGGCCCTGCAGCAGCATTTGCCAAGATTAGCCTGAATGGTATTTCCCTGGCAGTCGATGATATAAACAAGGCTGGTGGCATCAATGGACGTAACATCGAGACTGTTATCGAAGATTACGCCTACGACTCCAAACGCGCGGTTCCTGCGTACGAAAAACTGAAAGGACAGGGCATCGAGTTCTTTTTCCTTGACGGATCGTCAGCGGCCGCGGCCGTTGGACCAGTAATCAGGACCGATGGCAATTTTAGCGTAGTTCCGTCAGCCGCCATCCCGGCGTATAAAGACAACAATCCTCTCACGTGCCGACTCGCATTGACTGCTGATAGCTATGGTCCGGCCATTGCCGATTTTATAGCACAGAAATTCCCCAAGCCACGCGTTGCATTCTTGATGCCGAATAACGATTATGGCCAGGGGATTCAGGACAAAACTGTTGAACGGTTGAAGGCGCTCGGTGGCACAATTGTTGATCAGGAAAAATTTGATCAAGCAACTTCTGATTTCAGAACACAGATTACCAAGCTCAAGGGTTTGGAAAAAGATTATGATGTCCTTGTGACCACGAATATTTATAATACTGTTGAACCGATGTTCAAGCAGATCAGCGACCTCGGTCTGACAAAACCGATCGTGAGCGAGAACTGGACTACCATGAATCCGCAGTTCAAACATAAGGATCTTGAGGAGGGTGTTTTTTATGCCGACTACGCGTATACACCGGATCCATCTCAAGGTGAACATCCGAACGTTACCGCATTCAAGTCAGCATACAAAGAACGTTACGGCGAATACCCATCTCCTCATGCGGCAAATAGCTACGATTCAATCCGGATTCTTGCTGAGGGGCTTGCACATGCAGACGCTCAAACACCGGTGTCGGTTTCAAATTATCTCATACATACACTTGGTTCATATGCTGGTGTCAGTGGGCAGTTTACCTTCAATAGTGATTGCGAAGTTGACCGCGCGATAACAGTGAGAGTTATGAAAGGTGGAGTTGCTGAGGTGGTGAAATAAGTTGACAATTTATTTTCTGAGGCTATAATTGTGCTCAATAATAACCTACGGCCATTGGAGTTGCGCCCAAGATGGTACGATCGGCGATTGCTGATGGTAGGACTATGACAGACCCTTTATGGGGTCTGTGCGCTTTATGGTCTTGTTGGCACCTTTTTACTCATCACGCTGAAAAAGTGTTTTGGCCCATTTTCTATTTGTCTTACAATGACATGAATTGTCCCCCGATGTTTCTTTTTGGTAAATTTCCAAAAGTACGCTCTTGTCGGCCCAAAGGGACCTGGTTTAATTATTTCAGTCTTTGCAGTACAGATTCCACTTTCAGATAACACCTCGACTGCTAGAGGTATAAGCCTCAGCCGCCTTATTTGGTCTGACATAGGTCGAGCTTTTCCATGTTTACCGAATATGTGCCTGAGACCCTGATCATCGAATATAATAGTTTCGTCTCCAAAGGCCGGACAGGTCACGCGCCCAATGTCAAAATAATCTTGTATGGCGTGCTTGATATTCATCTCGTAACCCTAGCAGGTCAAACTGAGGAAACGCTGAAGAACTGATAAAGATTCGCTGAAGATGCATGAGGTGAAATAAAAACCACGCCCGGAGAAAAGAAATTCTGCGCGGGCGTGATAGGCGGGCTACTGGGTAGGCGGGTTTTCATGGTGCGGTTGCGTTTGGGGTTCGACAGTCAGGCTGCTTTGTTCAAGGGCGCTTACGGTGCTTCGGCGGATGCCTTCGACACCGGATGCCGGTATTCGTATCACTTGGCTGGTAATGCCAAGGGACACGTTATTTGACCCACCAAAGCTGATGCCTTGGTTGATTCTCCGGAGGTTGAACTTGAGCGTACCAACATCTGACTCCTTTCCGACAACCACTACTGAAATATACCTGCCTGCGAGTATTGCCTCGGCCACGGCTGGATTTTTCATAGTGCGGGAGCCTTTCTTCTCCCGTTCAGTGCCCATCCTATCAGTAACAGCGTATTTTGCAACATCTATCAAAAAATGTCATATATGTATACGCAAGCTTCCACAAATCCTCGCTAGACGCTATAATTTACACATGTCATCAGCCAATCCTGCCAACGAAACACTTCTTCGTCTCAATGACATCCACGTTCACTACGGCGGCGTCAAAGCTCTCGCTGGGGCTTCCGTTTCTATCGACGAAGGAGAGGTCGTTGCGCTCATGGGTCCCAACGGTGCGGGCAAATCGACCATTCTCAAGGCAATTTTTGGTCTGGCCCCTATTGAAACCGGTAAAGTCTATTGGGAAGGGCAGGAGTTTGCGCCCGTATCTCACGAAGTCGTGCATCGCGGCATTTCATTTGTGCCGCAAGGACGACGGGTATTCAAGCATTTGACCGTATACGAAAATATTGAAATCGGCGGCTGGTCTATCGCCAGCGCCGAAGAGCGCACAGAACGCATGGAGAATGTTCTCGATCTTTTTCCGGCACTCCGTGCGAAGCTCAAAGCAAAGTCTGGAACACTTTCTGGCGGACAACAGCAGATGCTGGCTATTGCACGCGGACTCATGACTGATCCGAAGGTCCTGCTGCTCGATGAGCCGTCGCTTGGTTTGGCGCCAAAGATAGTCAAGGAAGTCTTCGCCAAAGTGAAGGAAATTAACGAGCGCCGCAAGATGGCTATTATCGTTGTCGAACATAATTTAAAATCATTGCTCGAAATCACCACCCGCGCGTATGTGCTCGACAAGGGGAAGATATATGCCGAGGGTAAACCTCACGACATCATTTCTACCGGTGTATTGGAAAAAGTATTTTTGGGCAAAGCATAGATGAACCGCCTCTTCTTACAACCCGCATTTCTTATTTCGTCAGTTTTTATGCTTGCCCTTGTGGCAGGGGGAGTCTATGTTTCCATACGTATTCATGATGATGAAGTTGGCAAAGACCAACTTGTCAAAAAAGCCGAACAACTCGCAACTGGCCATGCCAGCGCGGAGCAGATTGCGGCTGAATTGGCGCAGGCGCGCATCGAGGCGCGCAAGGAGCTGGAGCGTCTCAATCTGTTGACGAATTACCCGACATCAGCTGAGGCACTCGCTGCGGTTCGTCAGGAAGTGTACGAGCAGGTCTTGATTGGAGTGCTGGCACGGGTTGATGCGGTTGTCGGAGACCTTGCCGGTGTCAACCCCACTTCGGCCCAACAGAACATCGAGCGGCAGATTGTCGCTGAGCAGGAACACATCAGACAGCTGCTGGAAGAATGGAAGCAGCTGGTGAGTAATTCCTCGTTAAATTCGAATCCGGCAGCAGCGACGCAAGCTTCTCAATTTGCTGCTGAAATCAAACAGGATATTCAAGATTTGAAGCATTTGACTGAACAGCTTACCCCTGAAAATTCAGGTCTCAGTCCTGCAGAGATAACTGCCGATCAGACGGCGATAGATAACGCCATTGCTGAGGCACATCAAGCGGTTTCAAATTTGTCGCAAACAACAGTGCCGCCATCAATTGTGCAGCAGCAACAACAAACCGTGACGAATGCACAGAATACTGTTACCCAGCTCCAGCAGAATCTTCAGCAGACAACCAATCCTCCAGCCGGTTCTTCTTCAGGACAAAATTCGACTCCTCCACCAGGAACAAATACAGGCGGGGGTAGTCCGGGAGATGCTTCGGCATCTGATACTACTTCCTCGCTCAATTCGAGCGACCCGAACTATCAGGCGCCATTATCGCCAAACTATCCCGGAACTCGCTATGTGCCACCAGTTGTTTCGCCTGATCCGAATAAACCGAAGCTCATTGAGGGCCAAAATCCTAATCAATAGTTATCCCCAGTTTCCACTTGCAGGTGAACGGTAGTTCACCTATACTAATAGGGCAGTAGTGAACTGCACTTATTAATATAAACGAAGACGAGTATGAGCAAGCATCAAACCATCAAAACTATTCGAGCAGAGATTGATCGCCTCAATCAGGAGATTGATCTTCGCATCATCAAAGGCGTTTCGTACAGGCGTGAAGCGCTCAGACACAAGTTTCTGATGGCACAGCTTGCTCGTCTCGCTCCTCGTCGTTCTATGTTTAGTTTCTTCACTCTGGCGTTCAATTAGTAGGCAGCTCGTGCCGTCCTTCAAGTCTATGAAATGGATGTATTTCCCCGAGTACGCCCATTTCGTGGACTGAAATGACGGCATGACTATATAGCCCCATGATACAATTAATCTATGAGCGATTCGTATAAGAACAAAATCATATCTTTCTACAAGCGCACCAAGCGCATGCCGAGTTATGCTGAGATTATGCAGCTGGTTGGTTTCAAGTCCAAAAACGCTGTCTACAAGCTCGTCAATAAGCTCATTGGCGAAGGAGTGTTGGAAAAGGACTCGAGTGGCCGACTCATACCCAACAAGCTTATTGGGGAAGTTCCTATGCTCGGACTCGTAGAGGCAGGTTTTCCGACAGTGGCAGAGGAGACAGTGCTCGATACCTTGAGCATTGATGAATATTTGATCAATGACAAGGACAAAACCTACCTGCTTGAGGTCAAGGGAGATTCCATGATCGAAGCGGGCATCCAAGAAGGAGACTTGGTGGTTGCGGAGCGCACATCGAACCCCAAAGAAGGAGATATCGTCATCGCGGAGGTAGATGGTGGTTGGACGATGAAGTATTTTAGAAAAAAGGGAGGCCAGGTCTATCTTGAGCCGGCCAACAAGCATTACAAACCGATTTATCCTGAATACGATATCAAGATTGCGGCTGTGGTTACGGGTATGGTGAGGAAGTATTAATTTTTCGTAATATTCACAATCCTTCCATCATCCAGGTGCACAATCTTTTGTGCCATTTTTCCGTATTCTGGTTCATGCGTAACCATGATGATGGTTTGGCCTGCTCGATGAAGTTCGAGGAAGATATCCATAATAACCTTCGATGATTCGTTATCGAGGTTTGCGGTTGGCTCGTCAGCAAAGAGAATGTCTGGCTTATGGGCAATGGCACGGGAAATACTCACACGCTGTTGTTCACCACCTGAAAGTTGACTTGGCAACTGACTCATGTGAGTAGCCAATCCGACACGCTTGAGCGCCTCTCCAGCCTGCACATAGGCTGTTTTCTGCGGTATGTCCTGCATCAGGAGTGGCAGGGCAACATTCTCGAGCGCAGTCAGCTCCGGAATAAGCGCATAGTCTTGGAATACGTACCCGAGGCGAGTCAATCGGAAATCCGTTTTTTCTTCGTTGCTCATACGTGCCGCATTGTGTCCGCCATTGATAATGACTTCGCCGCTGGTAGGCTCGTCCAATAGGCTCATTTGATACATAAAGGTACTCTTGCCGGCACCTGAACGTCCCATGATTGCTACAAATTCACCGCGTTCAACGTGAAAATCAATGCCTTTGAGAATCTCGGTTGTGGTCGCTCCAT
>JAHFMB010000005.1:0-5858 GCA_023269245.1 Candidatus Tayloriibacteriota bacterium | reverse complement strand
TTTTGAGGTTGCGTGTTTCTATCATGGCAGTTGATTATTTTCGTCCTAATATTGAATCAAGCGTATTCTTGCGGACAATCATGCGAGCCGGTATGTATCCGGCGATGATAGTGGCAAAAATGAGCAATCCGACGCGGAGCATGGTCTCGCCAAACGGAGCAACCAAAATCCCGTCACTAAACGGAAAATTGATCGGGTGCGCGGCAATCATCGGTTGGAGGATGCCAAAAATAATGATAAGACCAATGATAGATCCGCAAGCCGCGTAAAAAATGGACTGAAAAACGTAGGAAATCTCGATGGCCTTGCCGTTGATTCCGATGCCTTTCAGGATACCGATGAACTTGCGGCGGGTAATGGCGTTAATGAAAATAACAATAAAGATGGTGATTGACGCGACAACCAAACCGATGGAACTAATCATGTTGCCAAGAAGTGCAAAGGTATCCTTGATGTCTTTGAGGAATTTTGGCTGGGCATCGACATATGTCTGTACTTTGGCTACTTTGTCAGCACCACTGCGGATGAGTGCGTTACGAACAACGATCGGATCTGCATTGGGTTTGAGTTTTACGGCAATCTCGCCGACATTATGGTCATTGCGTCCGATCAAACTGCGGAGCTGGGAGTCGACCATAAATGATCGGAGGCCGGTTTCATTAACCTTACTTTTCAGAATACCTTTGACGGTGACTTCGCGGACAATACCGTTAACTTTGATGCGGATCTTGGAACCTGGTTCAACATTTTCTAGAGCACTGAATCCCGGGTTGTTGACCGGAACGTATTTTTTGACCAGAAAGGAACCAAGAAGAATCTGATCGTAGTCTGTAGGTGAAAGGTAGGATCCTTCAACAATAAACTTCGAAAGATTGGTAATATTATTTTCACTGACCGGGTCAATACCTACAAGCTCGCCGCCCGCTGTATTTGCTTTGTCGGTATCTTTTATGCGTGTTTTGTAGTTTGCTTCAAGAGAGACGCCGCTGGTGTAGCGGGGACTAACATCCACAACCTCGGGCATGGAGCGTAAAAGAGCAATAATATCCTCACTGTGTTCGATATAGGTCTTGGTGCTGAGGGTCGAAAGAATGACGTCGCTGGTGTACTGGCGGCGCTGTGCATCGACGGACCCTTGAATCAGGCCGACGAGTACTCCCGAAACAACCACCAGGTTTAAGAATGTCAAAATCATCACGAAAATAATCAACGTCGTGGTCCATTTGCTGGAACGCTTGATCTGGCGCAGTGCCAGAAACATTCCAATGCGTGCGTTAAGTAGGGAAGACATAGGATGGCTGTGGGATGGAAACAGGGAATCGCACTACGTTAGTTTGTACTGATCGGCGGCAGAACAACAACATCGCCCTCAGAGAGCCCGGTTAGTACCTCGATGTTGCCAAACCCTGCCTCACCGCCCGTAGTGATCTCTACAGATCGAGTTGTTTTTCCGTCAGTAATTTGGACAAATTTTTTGCCATCTTTTTTGGTAATAATGCTTGTGGGAATGCGGATAACATCTGATTTTTGTTCAGTAGTAATGCGAATATTTGCTGTCATACCAGATCGAATACGAGAGTCATTTTCGACAAAGCGCAAACGAGCCTTGTATGTCGAGACGCCATCCTTGAGGGTTTCAGCTGGATCAACTGAAATAACAATGGCGTTGAAGACTGCGTCCGGACCATAGGCGTCGAGTGTCGCGGTGGCTTGGTCGCCAACCTGTACGCGAGCAATGTTAACCTCAGGAATGTAGCTTTCAATTTCGAATGACCCGGAGCTCATGATTGAAATGTGAGAGACTGTAGGAGAAGCAACCTCCCCAATTTTGAGGTCCATTTTGGTAATAATACCGTCAAATGGAGCGACAATGGAGGTCTTTCGCAATGTGGCCTTGGCGCTGGCCACATCAGCTTCGGCCGATTTGACCTGGGCTGCCTGAGCGGCAATATCCTCGCTTGTCGAGCCTGATTTGTCGAGCGCAAGCGAATTGATGGCTGATGTCCAGGTACCATAGGCTGTTTGTTCCGAAGCTGCCGCCGTGTCGGCCTGTTCGTTGGCCGCGCTGATGGTAGAGCGGTGCGTATCAATTGATTCCTGAGATATGCCGGAGTTTTGCGGAGTCAAAGCGCCCGCAATGCCCGACAGATGATCAAGAAATGTCTTTATGCTTGACTGCACATCAATTCCAGTCGTGCGAACTGAACGCAGTGCGTCACTCGTCGAAGTATTCTGGAGCTGTGCCAGGGATTGTTTCCATAGCGCCAATTTTCCACCGATAACTACCCGTTCTTTTTCGATGGCCTGTTTTTCTATAAAACTTGCTGTTCGAATGTTTATTGACGGGTTTGAAGTGATGCCATCGGTAAATACGCTATCAGCTTTGCTTACTATTGCTGACTCTGTCTGGGTATACGCATTGCGCATGGCAATGATGAGTGCCGATGAGGCGTCCTCGTATGTCTGTTCGGTGATGGCCAGCTGCTCGGTGCGTGTTCCACGCTGAAGCGCTGCCAACTTTGCGCGTTCTTTTTCGAGAATAGCTTCCTTTTGCACAGCGTCCGCGTAAGAGGTGCCATTATCGAGCGAAGCGATGACTCCGCCGGCCTTGATGGCGTCGCCAACCTTGGCGTAGATCGTGGCGATGCGGCCACTTTGATCAAAACCTAGATCGGCGTGCTGTGCCGCTACGGCTTTGCCGGAGACGGTTATTTCATTGGTAAAATCAGTGCGCCGGATAGTGAGTGTTTCAACAGTCGTCGATGAGCCTCCAAATAGTAGATAGGCAGCAATAATGACGACGACAAAAATGACGATGCCCGAAAGAATCGGCTTGTTTCTGATGATATTCATTGAATCGTATTGATTATTTTCACTATTATAGCATATGAAAAATGTGCTAGAGTAGTGAGCACTATGCTCTACAAGCATATCCTCAAGCCCATCCTGTTCATGTTCGACCCGGAGGCCGTGCATGATTTTTTCACTTCATGTGGTCAATGGATTGGGAGGCATGCAGTCACTCGTAAATTCCTCGGTATTGTATATGGCTACCATGGTTCCGATATTTCAAAAACGGTAGACGGTATAACATATCGGACGCCGTTTCTCTTGTCGGCCGGGTTTGACTACAATGGCCAGCTGACTCGCACTCTCGAACATATTGGACTGGGTGGAGAAGAAGTCGGTTCAGTCACCGCCCGGCCGTGCGCGGGCAATCCGGCGCCCCGTCTTACTCGGTTGCCGAAATCAAAAAGTTTGCTCGTGAATAAGGGTCTCAAAAATGAAGGGGTTGATGCGATTATTAAACGGTTGAAACAAGCACGCACTATTTCAATAAAAGAAAACCAGCCACCATTTATCGTTGGTATTTCAATCGCGCGTACAAACGACGAGCAGTCGGTGCCAATCGAAGCTGGAATTGCTGATTACTTGTATTCATTCAAGCGCCTGAATGAGGAAAATGTAGGAGACTACTACACCGTCAATATTTCATGCCCGAACTCTTTTGGCGGTGAAGCATTTGCAACACCTGAACTACTCACTCGTTTGTTGACTGCGCTCAAGTCAATTCCATGTACCAAACCAATCTATATAAAAATGCCGATCAATGTTTTGTGGGAGCGTTTTGAAGCGTTACTCAAGATTATTGATGCGCATGGATTGCAGGGGGTGGTCATAGGGAATCTCAATAAAGATTATGACTCGTTGGATGTGCCATCAGAGGCGCCCGCAGTGTTCAAGGGTGGTCTTTCGGGCAAGCCATGTACGCATCTTTCGACGGATTTAATTTACAAAACTCGGGAAGTCTATGGAAAACGATTTACCATCATTGGTGTTGGTGGGGTCATGTCGCCCGAAACAATGCAGGAGAAGTTTGATGCGGGTGCTGATCTCGTCCAAGTCATCACAGGACTCATTTTTGAAGGTCCAGGGCTCATTAAAAACTTGGGGAAGGCGTATGCGCAGAATAGAAGTAATTAAAAATGACACATAAAAAGGCGCGGCCCTGGTGACCGCGCTCGATTGGCTGAGTGGCTGATTAGGCCGCCGCACCGCTCCCGTTATTGAAGGAATGCCCGTGTAAGACGTGCGTTTGAAAGAGCCGTTGTGAGCCATTGACGAAACGCTGATAGGTTACGCTTCGGTGCTGCCGCCGACGAATCTGCCGGAGCTGTCGGAGTCCGCGCTTGAAAATGTTGAAGAGCCGTTTGCGGAGTTTGTAGGGCAATTCCGGCCCGTCCAATTCTTCCGTGGCAGGAAGTGGGGCAATTGCCGGAATGAAGGTGTCGCTTTCCCAACATCGTTGGGTGAATGTACGGAGATCTCTTTCTGATTCAACGAGAATGAGCGAGCAGGGTCTGCCGCAGTGAAGGCGTACATGGTACACCTCTTTGACTTCCGGGCTGGCCTCAATGCCGCGTCGGCTGAGTGTGTGTTCGAAATGAGCGACCATCCGGCCAAACTTTTTACCGGTCCCGGAACAAAGGACTGCCAGTTCGGTCTCAACATTTTGCCTGAACTGCTCGAACTTGAGCTGCTTGGCTGTTTTGGGCTGTGTTTCTGCCTGAACCGTTGCTTCTTCAAACTGAGGCATACGAAGTGTCCTTGGTTGTGTGTCTCTACAGTTTACCGCCAGTTCGGAGCATAGCACATACGAAATCCAATGTGTATATGATAGAATGATACTGTTATCCACATAGCTTTTTACCCTTAATTCTATGAAAAAAATCCGTGTTGCCATCAATGGGTTCGGCCGTATCGGCAGAGCATTTGCCAAGGTTGCCAGAAATCGTCAGGAAATCGAACTTGTTGCCATCAATGATCTCGGGAGTATCCAAAACTTTGCCTATCTACTCAAATACGACAGTGCCTACGGCGTCAGCCCATTCGATGTTTCGGTTAACGAGAAGACCAACTCACTGGTCATCGACGGCCAAGAAGTCCAATTCATTTCAGAAAAGGACCCGACCAAGTTGCCATGGAAATCTCTTGGTGTTGATATTGTTGTCGAGTCTACTGGTCTTTTTACGTCTGCCGAAAAAGCCCAGGCTCACATTACCGCAGGTGCCAAGAGGGTAGTCGTGTCTGCACCAACAAAGGATGCACCTGATTCTCCATTCCAGAGTGCCACAGTACTCATGGGTATGAATGAGGACAAGCTCGAGGGTTGCCAGATTTCTTCGAATGCCTCATGTACTACAAACGCTGGTTCACCACTCATCGCTATTCTCGATGAAACTCTTGGTATTGAAAAAGCAGTTCTCAATACAGTGCATGCCTACACCGCCTCGCAAGCCATTGTTGATGGTCCTTCAAAGAAAGACCTCCGTGAAGGTCGTGCTGCAGCACAGAACATAGTTCCGTCTTCAACAGGTGCCGCAATTGCCGTGACCAAGGTTGCTACCCAGCTCCATGGAAAGTTCGATGGTATTTCTATTCGTGTGCCAGTTGTTGCTGGTTCTATTGTTGATGTGACATTTATCTCAAAGAAACATACGACCGCGGAGGAAGTTAATTCACTTCTCAAAAAGGCTGCCAAGGATCCTCGCTGGAATGGTATCTTCACCGTGACCGAGGAGCCATTGGTTTCGCACGATATTATCGGCAATCGTCATGCCTCCATCGCTGATTTGGAAATGACACGTGTTGTTGATGGTAATTTGGTCAAAGTGTTGGCGTGGTATGACAATGAGATGGGGTATACGTATACCTTGGTTGATCATGTGATCAAGGCGGGGAGGCTGATATAAATGATTGAATTCCGCCCCATCCCACCATCAGAACCCTTCGACCCGCTCTCAGTCTCCGCGGAAGCACTTTTTACGCAGGCGCGACTCTATGGTGAATGGCAGGAG
>JAHFMB010000054.1:3826-6775 GCA_023269245.1 Candidatus Tayloriibacteriota bacterium | reverse complement strand
CTCAAATATCCTTATTTTCCAACATATTTTCAATATACACATATTTTTGTTCGTAAATAGTGACAAAATTATGATAATGTGGTAAGATACCGACATGACACATACCCCAACAAACAGCATGGTTCGTGATTTGCAAAGGTCAGGCCTATCCGAGAAGGCGGCTCTCGTCTACGCAACCATCCTCGAAATGGGCGGCGCCTACCCTTCTCGCATATCGGAAGCAACCCATCTTAATAGAAGTACTGTCTATAAGGTTCTCATTGATCTGTCTGTCAAAGGTTTGGTGACTGAAATCGAAAAAGGTAAGAAGCTTTTCTATCAAGTCGAACGGCCGCAGCAGCTTCTTCGTTTTGCCAAAATGCGCCGCGACACTGCGGATGAAGAATATGAGCGAGTCAAAACAATCATTCCTGAAATTGAAGGAATGTATTCAATGTCACCAAATAAGCCACGCATCCGTTTTTTTGAAAATCGCGAAGGCATCATGTCCATTCTGGAAGATCATATCAACGTCAAAACTCCCTACGAAATGGTCGGGTTCGCCAATACAGATGGACTTGAAAAATTCATTCCACCAACATTCTTTAAGAATTACATCCAGCGCAAAAATTGCATCGGCATTACAACCCGAGGCATCCTTTCCGACGGCATGCAGGCACGTACATTCAATAGTCGCATGTATTCGGTAACGAAGAAATCGGTTATTCCTAACCTCCGATTTATTCCCGCCGATCAGTTCCCTATCAACGGCGAGATCATTATGTACGCAGGCAACAAAATATCATTTTTCAATTTTGACGAAAAAGGAGGTCTCGTTGGCATCATCGTCGAAGACAAGGCCATTCACGACATGATGGTGCGTATTTTTGAGTTGGCATGGAAGGGGGCTGGGGCGAAATAAATTACGAAAGAAAAACCACCTAATGATGATAGGTGGTTTTCTTCTTCCAATACTACAGACTACGTCGTACAAGTCGTACAAACTACTCTGTAACTGGCGCGGCCACACCCTTCTGAACCTTCATAACAGAGTAATTGGCCCCAACAAGATCACCATTTTGATCAAACTTTATAGTGTCAGAAGAAACTCCTCCGACATATTCGGTCTTGTAGAGTTCGTTTTTGATATCCCCTGAATTCCCACCGACCTTGTTGATCACCTGCGAAATAAGTTTCAATCCATCATAAGCGGTTGGAGAACATCCGCCAATCTCGTTTGTACCGGTTTTTGCCAACATAGCAGCCTTGAATGCTTCGCTATTTTTACTTGAAACACTCGCGTACATTGCACCCTCTCCGGTAGCACCAGCATCAACCCACAGTTTTGCATCTGCCCAGGCATCTCCTCCGAACAACTGGGCCTTCAGGCCAAGGTCCGAGAATTGTTTGAGTGCAAATACAGTCTGATCTGTATAGCCAAGGAAATAAATGACATCGGGATTGTTTGCCTTGATCCTTGAAATCAGTGATCGTATATCCTTTGATGCAGGATCAAAGCCTTCCTCATTGACCACCTGACCTCCGAGCTTTTTGAATTCTGCACTGAACACATCCTTTATGCCGTTGGCCCAGTCTGTCTTTGCATAAATAATTGCAGCCTTTTTCTTTCCAAGCTTGTCGAATAGATACCCAGCCACAAAACTTCCCTGATACGTATCGGAAGGATAGTTTCGGAAAATATAATCTCCAGCTGTTGTAATTGCTGGGTTTGATGAACAATAAGACAAAACTGGGACTTTGGCCTGTTCAGCAACCTGCGTAAATGCCATTGTCTCTCCGGAACATGCGCCGCCAAGAATAACTGAAACCTTGTCTATATTGATCAATTTATTGGCAGCACTTGAAGCATTTGATCCCGTGCATTTGCCATCCTCATAGATCACTTCAATCTTCTTTCCGTTGCCAACATTAAGCTCGTCAACGGCAATCTGAACAGCTGCCTGGACATTTTGACCTATACTTGCCGCGTCACCGGTCAACGGCCCAATAAACCCAATCTTGATCGGCCCTGTCTCCCCCTTGCTTCCACCACTCAAAGCGATGATGAGGATCACAACTACAATGACAACTATGGCACCAATTATTTTTTTCATATAGATTAACGTATAAAAAGTAAGTAAAAAGAGGGCTAAATCCTAGGGTAAGGATAGCATACCATTTCATCTGCGCAATACAAATAAAAACCCGCGGCGACCGGCCGCGGGCATGATGGATTCAGCGAGCTTTCTTACGCGCCGACGACTTGATCCACAGTTCACCAAACGTGCGAGCTTCGCGGCGCAGATGTTCGATGCCACCATTGTTGACGATGGTCATATCGGCCTGCGCGCCGAACTCCCGAATCAGGGTCTCGGTCTGCCGAGCTTCGGCAGCCACGAATTGCCTGAACGTCGTACGGCTTTCGTCCTCCTTCTCTCCACGAGCTTTGGTTCGCCGCCAGCGGACGAGTACGTCGGCTGTCACATACACGATCCGATGGCATGGAAACGACATGATCGTGTCCATATCAGCCTGCCAACGAATGCAGTCATACGCGACGTATGGTTCCGTAGCCATGTCAATGCGAGACTGAATCGCGCGGGCAAGAGTGCCTTTTCCGAACGTATCGTCAACGGCAATGGCCGCACTTTGAAGGTTGTGCCTCGTATGTTTCAGGCAAAAAATATCAAGTATTTCATGCAGCGGCGCAACGGTACGAATGTGGCACAGACCTTCCGGTTTCAATGCCTCCGCGAGTGCAGTGATGAATGTTTCCTTGCCGGCACCATTCTCACCGACGACGCCAATGATTGCTTTCATGCAATGGTTCCTTTCGGGGTGATTCCGTTTCAGAATAGCAATAGACGCGGGACTGTCAAGTAATAAAATACGCGCAGGGGTTTTTCTTCCCTGCGCGTTTCAAACCGTCGTCACCAGCCGTTACGCCCGAGCCCGGCTGAGCACCCGGCC
>JAHFMB010000054.1:0-3816 GCA_023269245.1 Candidatus Tayloriibacteriota bacterium | reverse complement strand
CGGCCCAAGGCGGCGGCAACTTCCGGAGGCATGTTCTTGGGAAACGAAGCGCCCCGGCCAAGCGGAATATCAATGACGATTGCACCACCCAGCTCATGCACCTTGATGCCAGACTCCTCTTCCGTTTCGGGCGACAGAGATACGACCTGCCAACCCTTGCGAAGGCCGATGCATTCCTGATCGTGCCCGTCCTTCAGGGAATCACGAATCGCCGTCCACGCGACCGCCTCGAGAACGTCAATCGCCTTTTTGTATCGCTTGCTAAGGGACACCACATCGTTGGCTTCCTTCAAGGTGTGACTGAGCAGCCAGTTGTTGAGCGAGTCATCCTTTTCGGGATCCAAGTCCGCGGGCTTCCGGCTTTTCATTTCGCCGATCAGTTGATTCCGGAGATTCCACAGCGAGCGGATGCGTCCGTCTTCAATCGGACCGAGAACCGTTTCGTTCTCGCCAACCTCGTCGTTCGGAACGTCGTCGCTCATTTCGGCCGATCCGCGCATGATGGCCCCCAAACGCCCCGTCACTGTCTTGATGATCGAGTCGGCAGGGTCTGATGCGACGGCGTCGTCCCAGTCAGAACCAAACTTCGAGACCAAAACCATGCCGTTACGCAGCGTCACATTGGATTCGGCGACCGCGGGATGTTCCTCGGTGACCGCGCGCCAGAACAACCCGCGAAGTGCGTTGAGCCGGTCCTTGATGACTTCCATCCGGCTCTGATGTGCCGCACAATCGGTCGGCGAGTGCTCGCACTGGGCCGCCTTCTCATGAGCCGCCCTGTGCTCCTTGTTGAGAGCAATGCCCTGATCGGCGAGGATGTCGGAGGCGGCGTACAGCCGGACCGCCACAGGCGAAGTGACCTTGGCCCGCTCAATTTCATTCGGTTCGGCGGCACCTTCGGGCTGACGATCCTGCGGAAACTCCCCGCAAAAGACGTCGTTCAGAATCCCGAGGAGGTCCAGTTCTGCAATCTGACTTGGTGTCTTCATAGTTTTCAATACCACATGTTTTTGGTTTGTTCTCCCAGAAACCTCTTTGTTTCCGAGCTACAAACGCAAATATTAATACAAATACCCAAAATGTCAAGACCCACTGCGATAGTGGGCCTCAGTTCAACTATAGAAGCAAAAAGTGTTTATTACCCCTTCTTTTGATGTATTAAAAGGCAATTCTTGTCTGGATCAAAGACAACCGCCATCTTGCAACCTGGAAAATCCTGGGGTTCGAGTTTGAACGAGATCTTCGCGGCTTTGAGCTTCTGTATGACTGCGTCAAAATCAATAGCCTCCAATGCTACGACCGCCCCATCCGATGAGGGCTTCCAGTCAGGAGAGCATCCTATAGCCAATGTTCCTGAACCGACAGCATACTCGATCCACAGGGAACCTTCCTTTGCAGGATACTCATCATTTGGCACCAAGCCGAGCACACCCTCGTAGAACGCACGGGATGTCTTGATGTCGGTGACCGCGTAAATAGAGAAGGCAATATCTTTGAACAATGGAGTTGCAGCCATGCTGATGAAGAGTTAAGAGTAGGCAACCATTCTACCTCATATGCAAGATGCTTTGCAAGATTGTTCCACCAACTCGTATCACTTTTTCCTTTTCAGTGAAGTTCCCCGCCTTGTCATAGACGCGTAGACGTAGTGGCACCGTACCGATGTCCACAAATGGCACATACGCCTGTCGGCCTACCGGCAAAAACGTGCCATTATCGATATCTATATACATGGTACTCTGCAATCCGCTCATCTTGTCCTGTGCAGAAAACTCAAAACGCACCACATCGCCCATGCTGACACTCTCTTCACTGGCGCGTATGGTGACATCGGTCGGCGGCACCGTATCAATCATCACCTTGTAATGCCTCGTCCGGCCGACACGACCTCCTGAGATAGCGGCAACATGGAAATAAAATATGCCATCAGACGGAGCGGTGACTGTAACTTTGGGATTGGCTACCAGTATTCCATTGCGCGGGATAGTGCTAGTCGCTTCATCAAACGCATACACGTACCCATCTCCGGCAAGAGGCATCCACACAAATTCAACATTAGGCGAATTATACCAGCGACTGGTATTGGAATGAGTCGGCGAGAACACGATCGGGGTACCATCTTGAGCAACCTCATCTCCCGCACGTATCCGAGGCGAGCTAGTCGCAGTCATCGAAGGAACAACGGTATAACTGCCATCTCTCGTTTGTCTCAGCACATTCGTGCCAAGACCATCGTTGGCAAGTACCTGCGTGTGGTCATGAAATCCCAACCCAAATTCCCCTGTTACCAATGGGTGCGCGAGGATGTTCGCCACATTTCCTTCTGATCCCGAAAAACCTGGCGACACAATAATGCATGAAATACGAATTTCTTTGTTGGCGAGATCAATTGTTTTCTCAAGCACATTCGAACAAATCGAATGCTCCATATCAACATCTTGAATACGGACCTTGGCCGGATCAAAAGAAATATGGACACTGATAGCATTGATGGATTCGTCACCAGTATCTATCAGGACCGAAATCGGCCGCTCAAAATCCTTATCAAAGACGCCTGATTCCGGCTGAAGCCGCACTGTCGAATTGTATAGTATATATGGTATGCGCTTCAGCGAGACATACCTGACAAACACTGCATGATTGACTGTATAGATACACAGAATGAGCACTAAGAACGCACTAACCAGTGTCCAGTAGTAATAGCGAGTGCGTTGCTCTTTTCGTGTGGCACAATAGGCATGATAGGCCAGTACAAAAAATACAATCAGTGTCAGGAAAATAATAAATGCCCGAATGCCTACGCCGTACCCATAGTACGGAATAAACACCAAAACACCGCCCGGACTGTGTTCGAGGCCGGGAAAGACAATATTTTCTACGCGATAATAGATCCCCGAATCAAACTTGACGATATCGCCCGTCTTGCCGCGCTTGATCCAATCGGAATCGACATTGAAATATGAGTTGAGTACTGAACGCTCTCCTTGGGCGCGAATGCTCGTGCCATAGAGGCCATAGTCGTGCGTATAAAATGCCACCTGAACTCCATCAAAAAGATATGAGGTCTTGAAACGCGTCGAATATTCATCGTCCAGTAAGTAATTCGCAAACAGCGCCCCAATAGTGGAAGTGCCGGAAACAATCGGCCGACCAGTCGTCATGAGCACTTGTGTCGGATCAAAACTGCTCGCCTCAATCGACGCGGGACGCTTGCCTTGAGCCACCGCGCGTCCTTGAGGACTGACGAGAAACGTATTTTCACCGCGGTTGGTGGTCGACTTTGTACGCGAAATGATCACACCGTCCCGATTCGCCACGCCCATGAGGCCAATGGTGCGACGCTCGCGTTCAGCGGCCAAAATAGTCAGAACATTATCCGGACTATCTTCAAGAAGATACTGTTTGAGTGCAACATTCTCAGCTACGGCATCACCTTGCGTCCGCAAATGTCCGAGATCTTTTTCAAGCCCACCCTGGACAGAGCGGAGTGCGGTCGCTTTTTCATGCCGTCCATAGAGGTTAGTGAGCGCCAGCGCTATTCCCAGGAGCGCGAGGAATGTGAGAACGCTTATGACGAAAGCGCATCGGAGTGAGGCAAGACGCATACCCAAAAAACAGTGTCGAGCAGCCATATGACTCACCTATTGTAGCACTATTAACCGTTCAGCTCTTGACGGCACTGTGAATATCTAACGTGCTGCGGGACTTGGATTCGAACCAAGATACTAGGCTTCAAAGGCCCATGTCCTACCATTAGACGATCCCGCACTGGGTATGGACAGAATAGCGCAGATACGGTCCAAAATCAAAATAACT
>JAHFMB010000053.1 GCA_023269245.1 Candidatus Tayloriibacteriota bacterium | reverse complement strand
GTGCAGTGGGACTTACGGCTCTGGACACGCGCATAACGGCTGCCCAGGCCGCTGTCACTGCAGGTCTTGCACAGCTTGCGGCGCAAAACCGCAGTACACATCCGATTCCTACACTTATCACAAATACCCCACCCAATCCCGCTGCCAATCCGAGATGGGGCTTTGCCAGTGATGCCGCACTTGCGGCAAAAGCAACTGAACTCAAACCGTCGTCGGAGAACGTTAACGATTTAACGCAAAAGATTATAGATGCTGCAATTCCGGGTCTCACCGATTACACGGGTCTTGAAGAAGCAGTGGCAAAAGCGAAATCCGCTGCCCTCAAAGTCTACGGGCTTCCGGACGTGACCGCGCTGCAAAACAATGTGGATACGCTTACACGGCAAAAGAATACGATTCAGCAGGCCGCACAGGCCGATGTAGCTACCCGTTTGGCGGCGCAGGGGGTTACGGTTGCCGCCGATTCGCCGGCGGCTATAGCCATTGCGAATTTTGAGATGAAAGCGCTCGCGGTGGCTCAGTCGTCGAAAACATCCTACGTGGATGTGATTGCCGACCCGTCCGTAAAGCCATTATACGATGCCGCCGCAGCTACGCTTACTGACGCAACGGTTCTCACCAAAATTTCCGAACCGCTGGTTACCCAAGTATCCGGTCAAAAACAAACGGCAGCTACATTGAATACAAAAGGTGTTCGGAAATTTTTCTCTTCTCTGGGAACAAAAATTAAAGGAATCAAGATAGGAAATATAAAAATTGATCCGTTTGCGAAGCTGACGGATGATGAAGTCGCCGCGGCGATGAAGACGAGATGGTGGCGGACTGATGGAGGATTTGCCATCCTCAACGCGACGTTCAGAGATCATACAGGGTTGTGGTTCGGGCGTGGATTAGGATGGTTTATTCCCATTTTCAAACTTAATCTGTTTACGTGGTATGACATTGGTCGTATCGCGTTTACACGCGGTGGCTGGCAGATGTATTGGGGTAAGCATCCGGCAGCGCCGGCTTCGGCGCCACGAGGTATTCCGCTTACTGACGAGCAAATTCAGACGATTCATACATCGCCAAACTGGAATACCGATGGGGGGTACAAAGGCGTAGTGAATGCCTCTCCGACCAGAAATCCCCAAGCATACTGGGCGAGCCGATTTATAACCTCGCCGATTCTTTTTGCGTACGATGCAATTCGTGTATTAAAAGGTCCGGATGGCTGGCAGCTACTCACCCGCCGCATCCCGACGGCAGAAGAGCTGTTGGCAAGGATACCTCCGATATCGGTCGGTACGGGTATTACGGTATCAGCAAATAAATGGGAAGGGACAGTGATTGCGCAGGAAGCGGATAAGATTCATTACCGCATTCAGGTTACGAAAGGAGCGACTCCCGCTGACGTAGGCACAATTCTTCTCTTAACCCGTGACCAGATCAAACCAAAAGTGGCCCCGACAGGGCCGACGCAGGCCCAACTGGATGCGGCAAAAGAGCTCATTAAAACATTCAAATTTACGGATGTGGCACAGAAGACCTACGACGCACTCGTTGCTAACCCTGCTGCCGTGAACCGGTCCGCAGAAGTTGTCAAGATTAAAAAAGCGATCGGGGAAAAGCTCGCAGATCCGCTGGTAGTATCCAAAATAGGCGGGGATATTACTACAACGGCAGATAAATTATATGACGCGGCATTGACATCTGCTATCGTCGTAACGATTGATCAGAAGAGTGTCGCCGATTTAGTGGTGACACAGGCGAAAGCGAAGAAGCTGACCACCGATCAACTTCTTGATGAAGCCTACCGGCAGATAGGCGACAAATTGGGGATAGCGATGAGTGGATTGCTCGATCCAAAATTTGAAGCACTTCCGGAAAATGTCAAACAGGCGATTACCCAAAAAGCTGCAGCTGCTCGGGATATTGCGACACCCGCGTATCAAACGTATTTAGACTCGCAAACGCCGCCAAATCCTCCTAATCCGAATAAAGATTTTATTGTTGGGAGGTCATCAGACAGCGATGTTTCGCTTAGAGGTGCAGACACGGTTTCCCGGAGCCATTTCGCTATACAGGCAACCGGTAAAATAGACAGTTCTGCGTTCATACGGGATATTGGGTCGAGTAACGGCACGTTTATCGGAACTACCCGTATAGGAGCTGCACAAGTTTCACTGCATGTCGGTGACGTTATTCGTTTGGGGTCGGGCGATACGCGGGTTGAGTTGCGATTTATAGGATTTTTACCCAATAAGACGCCGAAATTTGAACTCGTTACGGGTGGTGTCATTCTTTCCGATAATATTGTTTTGCATCAACTGACTGCTGCCGAACAAGTGCAACAGGATGCGCGCGACAAAGCATCACGTCAAAAAGAAATTGACGCGTTAAATAGCGTGTTAAGTCAGCAGCTTGATGATCGGAATATTTCGTCTCAGGTCAGACAACAAGCCCAAGATTATAAGAATGAACTAGTTGTGTATTTAGAGCAGTTTATGAATGATAACAATTGGAAAACGCGCTTGGCGAGTGTGGCTCCCGATGTTTTGGATGTTCTCGGAGCGCTTAAAGTGCGCGGCGTGTCATGGTATGACGCTTCCGTGCTGACCAACGACATACTCGGTAATCCGGCGATGAGCCCGTATGTGGTTGCAGGTCTTGCCCGCCTCTTTAATGCCATGGATCAAATTCCATCGGGCACAGATCGTTTTGTTTCAGATTATTCGGCACGCGTAGCCAGTTTAGACAAAAAGTACGGCATACCGAATTATCATGAAGTGAGTCTAGACAGATATGAAGCAGCTATAGATCAGACGGTTGCTTCATTTGTTCCCGGTGCGGATGCATTTTTTTCACCAAGACTTGAACGTGTCGTGTTGGGAGTAGATAAGCGTGGTGATCCGAAATCGGTAGCCCTGATGAATGTGCACGAAAAGGTGCATGAAGGGCAGGCGCTTGGCCCGTCCGGTCAGCAATATAAGGAGATAGGGGCAATGTACGTGGAATGGAAGTTGACTGGCGATCACACTGCATACGGGTCGTTAAATTTAGGGAATAAATTTATATGGCTGGAGTCTTTGGTCGGTGCTGACGTGATGTGGCGATGGGCCAGGACAGGGGATATCTCTGAAGTGAGACGGCTTTTTGCGCAAAACGGTTGGGGACCGGTTGAAGCGGCACTGGAAAAATACGGAGTACCTTCAGATAAAGAAGTGTACGCAGAATATTTTGGCGGCACGCCCGGTTCACAATACGCATCCGCAAGCTTTCAACAGGATCCATTGCTTGTTCAACAACGACAGATTGATACAGTTGCGAGGGTAAATTATTCGGACCTCCTTACGTATTATTTCGACTATTATAAATTTACGTCATCTGTGCCCATCACCCCAATTCTTGGCGATATAACCTCTATGTACGATTTTCAGACACAGCTCATTGAAGTAGCTCAAAAAGGTAACCCGGCGGAGCTTCAGGTCCTCATTGATGAGCTAAAGAAAAATTTAAAACAGGTCTATAACACCGACGTTATTGACTACAAAGATCAGAAAACGTTCATTAGTATGTTAATGAGCGAGCACGGGTATACCAAAGAAGACGCCCTAGCTACACGAGGTGTACAATTTTTTGATGCCCACACAAAACGGAATACTCTGGCCATCCTTTCTCCGCAGACAATTGCGGCGACTTATTCGAAAGAAAGTAATCAAACTATTCCATCCGAAGCAGGATTATTATTTTATGCAGAGTTTTTAGGTCACGAAGCCGGCCATCACGCTGATGATTTACAACTCCTACAGGAGAAGAAAAAACAAACGAGAGAATATGATGTCGAATCGGAATCACGGCAGTATTACTTCTCCGGTAAATTATATCAGGCATTAGGAGCAAAAACTGCAGCTCAGAGTTTACTTGCCGTCTCGTACGGACTTGCCGGAGAAAAAGATTACGTGGCACACGCAGCACGTGATGTGAGTTCGCTTCCGGATGTTTCCGGAGAGATTGTTGATCAGTCGGTTGTTGACCAAAATACTAGAGAGCGCGAACAAATAGATCAAAAACCTGCCCAGTTTCCTTCATTTGTTCCAGAGCAAATGCAGAAGGCGCTTATGGTTATTCTTGATCAGATTAAAGGTGTTGAGGATACCGTAAAACGACTAGCCGCCGCTCAAAAACTGCTCAACGTGCTTCCCGCAAATCTAACCGAAACGATTGGGAAAGAGTTGCAGGCGATAGTTGACAATGCACAGAAAGCGATAGACAAATTTAAAAATCCCGCCCAATCAACCCAGGCGCCAGGAACTTCATCTATTGTAGATCTTACGAAACCATCGGTGCAAGAAGTTATTACAGAAGAAGAAAATATTCGAAGATTGCTTACAGGACAACAAGCAGTTTTATATCACAGACTTAATAGAGATGATGCGACAATAGATATGATTAAAATGAATGGGTTTCGATCAACAAATACGTTTGTTGATAGTGATGGAAATCCGCATCCAGAAATTTACTTCAGTTCTGCAATTCCTTCAAACTCGACACCTCAAGATACAGTTGTGTTAGTGTCAAATCTCAAAATATATGATCAGCGATTAGGGGCCAAAACTGATAAAGAACTATATGGAGATGGATATGACGGATACATTACGTCTGCAAATCAATCGATATTCGCTAACGAGGATGCAACCATGGAAGTGGTGTTATTTAATCAGGATTTATTTATTAAGCAGTGGGATTATTTAAGAGGTACAGAAAAAATTAAGGCAGTATTTGTACAGACAGTGGCCCCGGCCGGGCCAATCATTCAACTATGGACGAATGAATCATTGACCCAGAATGCCGCAAATCTTCAAAAATCTCTTGAAGGAGAAGGCGTTAAAGGGCTTTCTGCAACAGATATCGCAAACCGTACTAAACAAGCCGAGAATATCTTGACCGACGTGCCGATGGTGACCCGGATTAATGAAGATGCGGTAAATGCTATTGTTGACGGGCAACCGTTACAATCGGCTAACAAACGTGGCGCGTCCCTTACCAATACCATTGGCAACACACTTCCTCTTGATATCGAGCGCGGCCTGGATCATTACGTATTCGGAGTATGGGCGACAGAATTAGTTTCCAGAGGTTCATATGGGCCTGTTATGGCTGTCATTAATCCAAAAGTGCTATTTCTGCCTACCACCTTGGTGTCTAAGAGCGATATTACGGCTCTCGGAGATGAGAAGTATAAAACTTCAATTGTACGCGGGGAGGATTTTGTTCACTACATGGCAAGTGGCATAGCTAGGGGTATTGAGACCGCAGAGAATTTGATTGGGGTACCACAATATACCCAAAATACATCTGACACCGGTTCAGAGTACCAAGTCTGGAGGAATAACGGAGAAATAAAAGTACAGGATGAAATTCCCTCTACTGACGTTGTCGCATTCGTTGTGAATACAGATGCTGAAAAACAATCTCTTTTGGCTACAATTACAACACAAGGCAGGTTGATTAAGGTATATACACAAGCGGAAATGTTTGGCGGGAAATCTGATATCTCCCGGGATAGTATGCAGCGAATGAATTGGAATCTCCGGCGGATTGTACGCGGGGAACCCTTGCTTAAAGAAAATGAGAATGAATCATTTTCTGTGTTAGCCGTGCCGGCCGGCGCGAATAGTACTTCTGTCGCTGATGAATTTTCCACCGTGAAACAGGGAGTGCCGTCAGTATTACCTGAAGAGCCGACGGCGAATCCGGGTTTGCCGCAGGCAAACGCTGATCAGTTTAAGGCGGCGATGGCCACTCGGATAGACAAACTTGCGCTCTTTTATGCAGATTCGCTGAACGGAAATAAGGCTTCAGTCGATATCTCAAAAAACTGGTTTATGCAGAATATATTTAAGGGAGCAGATGGTATCGCATTGCAAAAGTCCAATCCGCAACCGACAAACACGTTAGGGCCATATCAAAATCAGTTTGTCGATGCAGTCGCCAGATATCAGGGGTTTGCGTCTGACGAGAAAAAAGTGCAGGATACCCGAAGTATTTTATCGGATTTAGCCAGCAGGGTAAAATCCTGGCCCGCTTCGTTAAAAACGTACCCAAGTGCGGTCGCGGGTGACCAGGGGTATAAACTTACTGATCTTCTTGCTATAGCTGACGGTCTGGGAGGCGCAGTCAGCACACGGTCACTTCTCATGTTTCACGATGACACGGTAGGGAACAATAATATATTTTCCGCTCACACGAAAGATGCGATACGGCATTTGCAGATAATTCAGGATGCCCAGAGTGCGGCCCGACTGCACGACAGTAAAGTGATGGATAAGAAAAAGTTGGCCGGAACGGCCATCCGGTCTGGAATTTTCAATCAAACTGACTATGTTGCTGCAGATGACGCCGACGTGCGATTTTTGGTGGAAACACTGAAAAATAAGAATTCATATGCAGCCGATCTTAGTGCAGCAATTTCGGGAATTACCCGCGACCTGCAAACTTTTGAACAGACGATGAATCAAAAACGGGCAGCGATCAAGGCAAATCTGCCGGTGTCTACGGAAAAGTCTCCGCTCCATAAGGCGTACGATCCCATCGTTGATCCGGCAAAAGCAGCCGTACATAGCGCAAGTGAAGGTCTGCGGCAATCGGCTTGCGGTGAAGGTGCGTTCCACTTAGTTCCGGTAGTTTTTGCTCAAGGGGCAGGGGGCAGTTCCGGTGGATGTGTTATAGGTACGGTTGTTGACGCTGTGGAGCCTATACTTGAGCAAGCCATGGAACCTCCGGTGGTGACAATAACTGATCAGTTAGCGCTTGCACCAACACGAATTAAGAACTGGCAGGGCAGTGTGAGTTCGATCAAGAATTTCTTTTTGAAGATTATTGGTAAAGGCCAATCACAGTCATCTTCGACCAATAATTC
>JAHFMB010000052.1 GCA_023269245.1 Candidatus Tayloriibacteriota bacterium | reverse complement strand
CCGGTCACCGCAATCATGGTATTGCGAGGCATCTCGACAGTAATATTTTTGAGGTTATGCGTACGCGCGCCCTTAACGACGATCTTTTCTTCGCCATGCCCCGGTGCATGTTTGCGCGCTGCGGTCATGATGGGCGGAGGATATCACAGATTTGCCCTTTCCGCAACCCCAACCGCCCCCTATTTGCACAAATCCCTGACTTCTTGGACTATTTGGTCTAGTGAAGCTGCTGCTTTGACGAGGAATTTCTGCGCACCGAGCACCTTTGCACGCTCAATATCGCTCTGTTTGTTGAGATTTGACAGAATCATGGAAGGCACCGCCTTGAGGCGCGGATCAGCCTTCACTTTTTGTAAAATATCAAAACCGCTCATGCCCGGCATCAGGAGATCGAGGACGATGGCGTCGGGAACATTTTCTGAAAGATACTGGAGTGCTTCCTGGCCGTTTTTGGCATGGAACAAATCAAAACCAGATGCAATCAATTTTTTGGAAAGAATAGTACCGATAAGTTTGTCATCTTCCACCCACACCAGCTTCTTCTTTTCCGAAGAATCCTCCTCTCCGCTGACATCGGGATATCCAAACTGTCGGTTGACGCGTCTGATAATCTCATGGGTATCGGCATGCAAATCGAGGATGAATTCCTTTACCGCGCCTTGCGGCACGCGAGCCATATTGATAGGAACACCCTGTGTTGAAAGTAGAAATACGGGGATCTTGGTCAGCAATGGCTCAGCATGTTTCTTTTCGAGAATTTGGTATCCATCCATGCCCGGAAGCACGACGTCAACCAGGATGAGGTGAGGCAATGTGTCATAAATAAGTTTAAGTCCGACCGTCCCGTCGGTGGCCAGTGAAGCCATGTAGCCTTCTTTTTTGAGTGCATCGACGACACGTCCGCCAAAAGCAGTTTCGCCTTCGATGATGAGGATTTTTTCCTTTTTCGGGACCGGTGACATGCCAACAGTATATCACATATGCTACACTCAATTGTGTACAAATCCCCTTTGCCGGGGTGGTGAAATTGGTAGACACGCATGCCTTAGGAGCATGTAGAGCAATCTGTGGAGGTTCGAGTCCTCTCCCCGGCACAAACGAACGAAGTGAACAGGTAGGAGCAAAGCGTCTGTGCGCTGCCAGCGAGGTTTTTTATATATAAAAATGGCAGCCGAGGGGCTGCCGCGAACGCATTGAGTGCTTCACATCAAAACAGAAACTTTGGGGTCGGAAGACCGAGCGATGTATAGATCGCGTAGAACCCCAGTGTGTTCCGCATGCCAACATCAGGTGGCGCCGTATCATCGGGATCACCGAGGCGGTCAGCCGTACCATGTTTCCAGGTGTTTTCCCAGACTTCAGAGCATGCCGCCACAACCTCGCCGTGTTGTTTTTTGAATATCCGTGCTCGAACGAAGATGCGAGCGAGGTACCATCGAGCCGTCCGGCACAGTGGTCTCGACAATAATTCAACGTCGGTAATTTCTGCTGGCTGATATCCGAGACGGAGCAGATCTTCCCTATCCCCATCACAGATGAGTGGTTCAGGATTTGTATTCATGTGGAGCCTTTTTGCTAGCTATTTTGAGTATACCAAAGAATCAGTAGATAACAACAAAGGTACCCGAATCACCATATTCTGAGGGCTATGTTGGGTTACCGGACTATTTGACATATATACTATATATATGTTATAATCCCTCTGAATTTAGTTGCATCAACACATTCACACGCAACTGAGAAACAATTGAAAACTGAATCAAACGAATGAAAACAATCCTAACCTTATTGGCCCTGCTCATGCAGGGGTTATTCACCTACGCTGGAAACCTGAGCATCGACCGGCTGTCTTCGACTCCGGTGCATGCAACTGTGCCTGAACGTGCGTTGGTCCCGCTTCTCAACTTCCAGGTGACTGGCAGCGAAGTGAGCATCACCGGCTTCACGATGCAGTGCGTGGACACATTGACCAACCACGACATCGGCGAACTGGTGCTCATGCTCGATGAGGACCATAGCGAACGCGGTCGAGCGACCATCAGCGCGGACGGACACGCAACCTTCAACTCCCTGTTCAACTTCACCGGTCAAAAGACCGTGAACTTCACGGTGCTGATGCGGGCGTGGTCTGACTTGCGATCGTTCAATGGGAGCACTTTTGCTCTCATGCTCACTACCGTTCAAAGCGACATCCCCACCGTTGGCAGTCTACCCATTGCGGGAGCGACAGCCACACTGGTGACGACGCCGACAATCGGCAACATCATCCTCAAGCCAGCTCAGCGAGCGGCAACAGGTGGTGTCTTCGCCAACGTCAGCGGACAAGAGCTGGGAGCCTTCAGTGCTACGGTGTGGCAGAACGAAGATATCGCCTGCCATCGGATGAGCTTCATGATTGAGGGTGCGCCGGTGGTAACGAACCTCACGGTCGTAGATAATAACGGTAACACTGTTGCTGGTGCGGAAAGCTCGAGTTGGTATGGAGAAAAAAGTGGTTTGACCACGGTCACCTTTACCAACACATTTGCGTTTCCGCGCGGCACGTCAACCTATCACATCTACGGCCAGCTGGCTCCAATAGGCATCAACGGCTCATGGATCCAAGTGACATCATCGGTCAATTTGAGTACTTGGGAGCTCTTCGGGGTAACCTCAGGGTACCGCATCGAACCGTGGTCAGGAAACATGGATCTTGGAACAGTTCCGATCAACTCGGGAAGAGTACTGATCGTTCTGTCGCCGAATGGCGTCGGGTCGACAGTGCCTCAGGGAGGGATCCAAAGCCTCCTCTGTACCCTGAGCCTTATGACCTACGACTCTGCAGAGAATGAGTCGTGCACGAAGCTTCGGGTGTGCTTCTCAGGAAGTGGCGTGTCAACGAATATCGGTAATGTCCAGGTTTACCTGGGCACGAATTCGCTCAACGCACTGCATCCGGGAACCATCCAGGCAGATGGCACTCTCAATCTAACGCTCGATCAACCGCTCATCATACCTAAAGACGCTGTGTTCAACCTCGCGTTCAAGGGTGATGTGTCGTCAAACGCGTTGGTGGGGTCGGCCTACGGACTGAACATCTGCGATAACAACGGCGGCGGTTTCGCCTTTGTTGGAAGCGTAGATGGTCTGCCTCCGATCATCAACGTCCCGATTCAATTTGGGACATCAATCACGGTTGGCACGACACCGTATCCAGGACTCGTCTTCGGCAACAATCTGACGCTCGGCAGTATCGGTTATGACGTGCTCATGCTTCAGCGAATCCTTGGCCTGGATGAAACTGGGTACTTCGATGAAGCAACTGCGAATGCTGTGAAGGCATATCAAGAACTACACGGCATCCCGGGAACCGGGTTCGTCGGACCACTGACGCGCGCGTCCCTCAACAGCAACAATCTGCTCCAGTACACCTGGGAGATCAAGCTGTCGCTGACGAAGCCATACTGGTGGAAGTCATCCCTCAAGATCACTGGTCGTCCGTACACCCAGGTCATCGTCGAGAAATCGAGCGACTTGGTGTCATGGAGTCAAATCCAGACGGTCATGATCGGAGACATCGGACTAGCAACCTACGATGATGTGGAGACGGGTTCGAAGCAGTTCTATCGTTTGGTTCCCGTTCCTTGACCACATGGGTCACCAGGACCTCACACGAAAAAGCTCTCACGCTTGTTCGGGTGGGGTCTTTTTCTTTTACTTTCCACTTGGTTCCAATTCTTCTGTTAGTTTCAGTGTAATCTTTCCTTTCAATTTTCCATTCAAACTCTTTGACTCGAGAAATGCGATGGCGTCATAGAGTCCAAGTAGCTTTTCGGGTGCGCTCGCAAGACGGCGCTTGTTGAGTGCGTGCCCATCGACGAGGTACTTGTGCAGGATGCCCGTTGCCCAAATGCGAAATTGAGTGGCTTTCTTGGAATTGACGCGATATCCGACGGCGATGATAGCGTCGAGGTTATAGAGCTCAACTGGTCTTTTCACGGCTCTACCACCCTCTTTTTGAACTATCAAGGATTTCTTGATAGTTCGATTTCTATCCAATTCACCATCGTCATATATCCTGATTAAATGTGCATTTATGTTTTGTAAAGTAGTCTCAAATAATTGAGATACCTGCAACTGTGTCGCCCAAATCGTATCTTTTTCAAGATCAGCCCGTAACTCCACCTGACCATCCTCTGCCTCATAAATAACTATACTCTCTTTCTTTTGTGTATTCATATATTTTTAAATTAACTTAATAAAAAACACCGCAACCTTGTGTGTTGCCGTATTGACAAGTTGTATGGAGGAGAATTTCTAAGGACGAACTAAAAGAAGTTAGAAGTTAATAAGGTAATTATATCAAAACGTATGAAGTGATTCCAAGCTATTGAACCATACGGCAGATTTGACATAATGCATATATAAATGTATAAATGGTATAGAAATTTGCCTATGAAAGACACGAAACAAATGAAGCGAGCGAACCTAATTTCGCTTGTTTTAATTAGTGCAATCATTACGATCGGATTCGTGATGACTTCAAAAAAACCTGCAATGTCGGTTCCTGTAGTCCAAGTAACCCCTGTTGATTCGCGGGGGCATGGGCGTTCGGAGCAAGATGTCAAACAATTCGCTGAGACCAATCTCTTTCCGTTATTACGTGAGCTCTATGACGGGAAGTGTCCATTTCCTGAAGTACAGCAGCGATTTAACGTTATGGAAAAACTTGTACGCCATCGCTTCGGTAAAAATGTACACTTCAGGGTGCTCACCACGTACGCGAACAAAACAAATACACTGATCATTGCCTCTGCATTGCCAGCAAAGGACAAACCTGAAATAGCATTTGCTGTGCCCAGTTTCATGGATCTATACGAAAAAGAACGAGCCGCTGGACCAGGTTTTGAAGAACGCTCCTGTATAACCGTGCTATCTGCTTGTATGCATGAGTTTGACCATCTGGAAGTTGAGCCATTTCTGGAAGGAGATACGCTTCCCCCGTTCGAGCAACGGATACAGAGCGAATGTGTCGCTTGGGATAAAACATGCCGATTTACCTTGGGACCGATGCTCAAGTCTGGCAGAACATTAGCTTACGACGATGCTGAATTCTACCGGGCATGGCAGCGGACAGGTCAAAATTCAACCAACCAGGCATGGGTCGAATTCATCCGAAAACAGTATCAGCCGTACCGATAGGTCAGCACCTCCTTTCTCACCCCGCCAGGCTTCTCGGCGGGGTTTTTCTTTATCCCACCCTCCACACCTCCACATACGTCCCCGCATCTGTTCCAAACGCATCATCAGTCGGCCCGCCTGCGCGGACAGGCCAAATCTTCCGCGACTCAACCAATTCAAACCCAGCCTCATGAAGCTGCGCATCGGCAAAGGCCTTGGTCACCTTGTATTCATAGGCATCGCTCTCGGTAGTCTGCGAGAGGAAGTGCTGGAGCTCCTCACTTTTCTCGGGAATAGCGGCGTAGAGCTTCTGGTAGTAGGCGCGGGTCATCTGTTTGTCGGCCAGATAGATTTCCCCGAGAAACAATAAGCCGCCGGGCATGAGCGCCTTCTTGACCTGCTTGAGGTACTTCATCTTCTGACCATCTTCCACGTGATGATAGGCGAACATCGACAGCACCGCGTCAGCGCGACACGAGAGATCCGCCTCCAGAATATCGCCCACCACCGGCTCGATCTCTGCCGCAATCTGCGAGGCCATGGCCATGCCGATGAATTGGGCGTTGTGGTCAATGAGCACCGCTCTCGCCACCGGCAGCCGATCAGCAAGCATCTTCGTATTCAGTCCCGTGCCACAACAAAAATCCGCCAGCACTATCCCCTTTTTCTCCTTTCCCTTCCGCGAACCCAAATGCGTGAGCGCTAGATCCAAGAGTGCCGCTTTGGCAGAGGCATAATCAGGGCGAAGCATCTGAATGTCTTCATAGTGCGCCGGGTTGGAACTGTAGAGGTCGATGTCGGGCATGGAACACAATAATAAATAGTTCCTATTCACCAAAAATACTAGTTCTTAAATCTGTATACTCCTTACCTAATCGTGTATATGTTGCTACATCATCATCTTTATTCAAGTGAAAATGAAATGAACCAATGGAACGATTATGCGTCAAATCAAATATCTCGTTCACGCTTCCTTGTGGATCTGCAGCAGGATTAGTCACAGTAAATTCGGAATAGCAGGCCCCATTACTATATCTACTTCTGGTTACTTCCCAATTAATATAACTATCGCTCTTGTTTTTAGAATAAGACCAGGCATCTTTTGAACACTCCGAATCAAATTTATATATTTCAACTTCAGAAACTTTTCCTTTCTGCAAAACCAAGAATACAACAATTAATAACAAAATAATTGATATGATTTTATAAATGTTCTGCTTCATAAAATTTAGTGGAATTTAAATAATTAATATGACTAAGGTACGATCTTTGCCTTCAATAAAGCCTCACCTAATTTATTTGGTGCGTTTTCCGCAATATGCGCAATTGCATCTGCAATTTCCTCAGCATGCTCATCAATCAATTCGTTTGTTATACGCTTTGTAAAATAACCATCTTTAAATGAAAAGTAATCGCGATTAAAATCCGCAATGATTTGTTTGTGATTCGTTACATGGTGTACCCCATCAACTTCGATATAGAGATTATCTTTGGGTATGTAAATATCAATATGTTTATGACCATCCCAATATTCCATCTGAAATTCAACTCCTCTTTTCGTTAAGGCATCGGCTAATTTGAGGACTTGTTTCGTTGGAGTAATGTTGGGCATGTAGATCTAGTGTTTATTGACATATCTTATGTCATAGGTTTTAAAGATATGGTGAATATTTTATTTCTTTTTTTCGTCAATGAACTTAAAGAGTTTCTTAAATCTATTCTTGGTCTCGAGAGATATTTTTACCACCTTTTGATTAACAAGGAGCTGATTAATAGCAAAATTTAACTTTGATTTTAATTGATCTGGGTTATTTGATACCATTTTATAACTTCCTATTCCAAAAGCCTGATCGG
>JAHFMB010000051.1 GCA_023269245.1 Candidatus Tayloriibacteriota bacterium | reverse complement strand
GTCGCAAAAAACTTGAGCCCCAACTGTTGGCCGCTGCACTGCTCCCGGAAACGGGCTGCTTCTTCTCTCCGTATCACAACCAGCTTCATGCGACTATCACGTTTGGCGTGCCTGGCCTCGGTGATTACCGCCACTCTGCTCGGTTGCAGATCTACGTTCCTACGCCGAAGTTGGATGAATGGCCGGGGGATGTATATGCGCAATATACTGCGATGAGCGATGGCGCTGGTGAACAAGAAGATCCACCGATTCAACCCGCGATCTTTCTAGATGGGTTTGGTGATATTCGGCATCGAACCGAACTGTGTCATTGGATCAACGAAAAAGTTCACGATGCCGCGCGGGAAGCACGTCTTACTTTGCGACGGCTCGAGCCTGTCGCGGCATAGTCACCCTGTGTCGCAGGTTTTTCATGCGCCGACTCCAAATGCGGGGCCGGCCTTTTTATTCCAAAAATCTCCAAAAATGCTAGAATAGCCCTACATAACTGAATATATGGCCGACCCCGTCAATCAGCAGAATACCACCCCAAAATCTCCTCACGCAGAACGCGAGGAGCGTATTCTTGCATCCTGGAAAGAAAAAGGTATTTTTGAAAAGACATTGAAACAGACCGAGGGTGCTAAGGAGTTTGTTTTCTATGAAGGTCCACCGACGGCCAATGGTCGTCCAGGCATCCACCACCTCGAGGCCCGCGCATTCAAAGATGCTATTCCTCGCTACAAAACCATGCGCGGTTTTCATGTGCGCCGCAAAGGCGGATGGGACACCCATGGCCTACCGGTCGAATTGCAGGTTGAGAAAGAGCTTGGACTCAAGTCAAAAAAAGAGATTGAGACATATGGCGTCGGCACATTCAACGAAAAATGCAAAGAGAGCGTCTGGCAACACGTTCGAGAGTGGGAGGATTTTACCAATCGCATGGGGTATTGGGTTGATCTCAAAGACCCATATATTACCTACAAGTCTTCATATATCGAGTCGTTGTGGAATATTGTGAAGACGGTTGATACAAAAGATTTACTGTACAAGGACTATAAAGTCGTACCGTGGTGTCCACGTTGTGGAACCGGTCTTTCATCACATGAACTGGCGCAAGGATACCAGGATGTGAAGGATTTGGCGGTGACGGTCAAGTTCAACGTTGTTGGCCAGGAGAATACATCTTTATTGGCGTGGACGACGACACCATGGACGCTTCCAGGAAACGTGGGATTGGCAGTGGGGAAGAAGATAGAGTATGTGACAGTCGAACTAGGCACGGAACGATACATTCTTGCCAAGGATCGTATGACCGCATACGCCGAACAATTTAAGGATACTAAAATCATTGCAACTATAAAAGGTGAAGATCTCGTCGGTCTCGGATACGAACCCCTCTATCCTTTTTTGAAAGACCACATTTCTGGCGCAGAAAAGGAAAAAATGAAAAATGCCTACAAAGTCTATGCGGCTGATTTCGTGACCACTACTGACGGAACGGGTATAGTCCACACGGCAGTTATGTATGGACAGGACGACTTCGATCTAGGAACCAAGGTTGGTCTACCAAAATATCACCTCGTCAATGATGATGGAACTTTTAAAAAGGAGGCGGGATTTCTTGCTGGAAAATTTGTTCGTGACGAAGCAACTGCGGTGGACATCATCAAAGATCTCGCCAACCGACCGACGGGGAGCCTTCTATTTCATAAGGAAAAGCACGAACACAGCTATCCATTCTGCTGGCGATGCAAAACGCCACTCATCTATTTTGCCCGAGACTCATGGTACATCAGGATGTCGTCATTGCGTCAAGATCTTATCAGGGAAAATGAAGGTATTAATTGGGAGCCCTCACACATCAAGGAAGGTCGTTTTGGCGAGTGGCTGCACGAGGTCAAAGACTGGGCTATTTCTCGTGAGCGCTATTGGGGCACACCACTGCCAGTATGGGTCTGCGATACGTGCCACGGCAAAAAAGTTGTAGGCTCTATCGAGGAGATTGCCACAAAATCTCACAACGAATATTTTTGCATGCGTCATGGCGAGGCGGAACAAAATGCGCTGAACATCCTCAGTTCTGATCCGGACAAGCCTTATCATTTGACTGAAAAGGGAAAGAAAGAGGTGCTCGACTCCGCGAAGAAATTCAAAGGGAAGGTTGATGTCATATACTGCTCGCCGCTCGTTCGAACGCAAGAGACGGCAAAACTTTTTGCGCAGGTCTGCAAGCTGCCGGAGTCCATTATCGTGACTGATGACCGTCTGCGAGAGATGGGGATGGGGGAACTTGAAGGCCGTCCTGTCGCGGAATTTGTCCAGCTGATTGCCGGACACGACAATTTCTTCTCCAAAACTTCGAAAGGGATCGAAAGCCGTCTTGAAGTTAAGAGGCGCGTTGGTGCGTTCCTCGAAGAAATTGAACAGAAACATCAAGGGAAGCGTGTGTTGATTGTCAGTCATGACAGTCCGCTGTGGATGCTTACCTGCGCTGCTCTTGGCGCCACCCAACAGGAATCAATGATTCTCAAGGCGGACAGGGGGTTTTTCTTGGATAATGCCGAAATTGCCCAGATCAACTACACGATACTTCCACATAACGCAGATTATGAAGTTGATCTACATCGACCCCATATTGATGCAATCACACTGCCATGTTCCTGCGGCGGCACTATGTCGCGCGTCAAAGAAGTTATGGATGTATGGTTTGATTCGGGGGCTATGCCATTTGCCCAGGACCATTATCCTTTTAATACGCCGACGAAAGGTATCTTCAAGAAAAAGGTATTTCCATATCCGGCCGACTTTATTTCTGAAGCCATCGACCAAACACGCGGTTGGTTCTATACGTTGCATGCTATCGGCGTCCTCATGGGTAAAGGCAAGGCGTTCAAAAATGTTATTTGCCTCGGACACATTCTCGATGGTGAAGGCAAGAAGATGTCAAAGTCTCTCGGCAATATTGTCGATCCGTGGAGCATGATGGACAAGTATGGTGCCGACGCACTGCGTTTCTGGATGTACTCGGTCAACCAGCCGGGGGATTCAAAGAATTTTGAGGAAAAGACGGTTGATGAAATGGTCAAGAAAGTATTCAACTTGGCGGGCAACGTTCTTTCGTTCTATCAGATGTATCAGCAAGACACAAACTACACATCGCAAACTGCAGACTACAAATCACAAACGACAAAAATACAATCACGCCATATTCTTGATCGTTGGATTATTGCACGACTGGATCAGATGATTGAGACGGTTACCAGGGGTTTGGACTCGTACGTATTTCTTGAACCGACCCGCTCGATACGTGACTTTATCGCCGATCTCTCGCAGTGGTATCTGCGCCGTTCGCGCGATCGATTCAAGAGTGATGCTGCGACAGACAAGGCCGCAGCACTTGCCGTTACTCAATACGTTCTCATTTCGTTGGCAAAAGTCATGGCACCGTTTACGCCATTCTTTGCTGAGTATCTCTACCAAGAAGCGGGAGGGAATCTTGAGAGTGTGCACCTAGAGAAATGGCCAGAAGGAGGAAAGGCGGATGCTGACTTGGTTGCCAATATGGCCATGGCTCGGTCGATTGCTTCTGCCGGGTTGATGAAGCGTACTGAAGCAAAGATAAATGTTCGTCAACCTCTCGCCTCATTTACGCTGAAAATTAAGCACGAAGGTAAGTCCATAAAGTATTGGGATGAACTCAAAGAAATTCTCAAGGACGAAATAAATGTTAAGGAGATCGTTCTCGACACAGCTTCGGAGACTGATGTGTACACGCTCGATACAACTCTCACCCCAATCCTCAAAGAGGAGGGTGCAGTTCGTGAACTGATGCGTCTAATACAGGACCTGCGCAAAGCGAGGGGTCTCAACGTGGCTGACCGAGCTGTTCTCAACGTCGAAACTGATGGTACAGGAAGGAAGCTCATAGACACCAATGCTGCGCAGCTCAAAGCAGTCTGTGGTATTTCAGAGATTAGGTTTGGCGCGGTTGCCGGTGAAACGACCACGATTGCAGAAATGCCGTTCAAGCTTGGCTTGTAACATGTACGCCATCCATACAACTCCTGGTTTTATTATCGAATCTCGTCCCCGAGGAGAGGCTGGCAAGCTTTTGTCTATTTTTACTCGTGATTTGGGCTTGGTTCTGGCGAGCGCACAGGGCATTCGATTGGAAAAATCAAAGCTTCGCTATCATTCACAGGAATATTCGTTTGGCGAATTTTCTTTTGTGCGCGGCAAAGAGTTTTGGCGATTGACCAACGCGAACGAATTACCTGCGTTGAAATCAGGCGATTCATTGACGAGAGGCGTTGGTGACAGCTTGTCACAAAATGACCAAAAATTAGTCACTTTTTCTGAAGAAGGAATTGGATCTCGCCACACGGCTACGGGCAGGGAAATAATTAGCCGTGTTGCGCTTCTTCTGCGCCGCTTGCTTCATGGCGAGGAAGCTCACTCCGAGTTATTCAATGAAATAGAATTGATGGCTCGTTTTTTGTATACAAACCGTTCATTATCTATTGACCAAGCACACACAGGTGAATCATTGGCGGTTTTTCGTATATTAAAACTACTCGGCTATGTTGGTACAGATAAAGGGATTGATGAGAAATTTTCCAATGAACCATTCTCCATCACATTAATCGACGAGGCAGTAGTGCACAGAAAAACAGTGAATATGCATATCAATAAGGCGCTGAAGGAGAGTCATTTATAAAAAAATTCCCGCACCGAGGTGCGGGTTGCAGTCAGGAAACACTGCGGTAAAAACTGAATCAGCCAAGGCCGGCTTCCCATAAAAACTTCGCCCAAGCGTTGTTTTCTTTGATGTTAATGGGACGTTTGTGGCGATCAAGTCGCCTTGACTCAGCCGCATCGGATGCTTCAAGTTTTCTTTCGACATCATCAGCTGCAGCAGCGGCTGATATATCGGCCCGGGTTGCGTAGTTGACCACATGAGGATACGCCGGCCTAATTCGGGCGAGAGTAGGAGGAAGAGCTAATTGTTTTGCCATAGATTTTCCTTGGTTCGGTTCACATTCATTATAATCTTAAAGTATAGTAAAATAAAGGATGTGCCTCCAGCAGATGACAAAAATCGCATTGAAGAATTGAAAAAATCGCTCTACTCGCGTTCGGCGCCCGACGTGCGCACACGCCGCAAACTCCGCTTTTCTCCTACCGAGAGCACGGTCCAGACCAATTGGGGAGGGGACCAGGAATCAATTGAAAACCCTGTTCTCAACAAGCAATACGAAGATCATTCTATGTCTTTTTTTACAAAATTATTGATTGTCTCGCTCATTTTCTGTATCGCGGCGGTAGGTATCGGCGCGTATCTTTTTTTCAATGGATCCAACCTTATTTCAGCCAATAACATTACCATCGATATTAGTGGTCCCGTTTCCATCCCCGGCGGCGCCCCAGTCTCGTTTGATATTCAGGTTACCAACAAAAATAATGTCGATCTTGAGTCGGCAGATCTAGCGGTTGATTTTCCCGCTGGTACAACTGACCCGAAAAATTCCACGCAAGAACTCAAAACATTCCGTGAGTTGCTCGGGGATATTCCGGCGGGTGGAACTGCCCGAAAGACAGTCAGTGCCATTATGTTTGGCGAGGAAAATTTGCAAAAACAGATTGGCGCCAGCGTGACATACAAAGTCAAAGGGTCGACCACGCTTTTTACCAAGAAGACCTCATACGAAGTGCTGATCAATTCATCGCCGATATTGTTGACGGTCTCTTCGTTTAAGGAGATTACATCTGGCCAAGAGTTTGATCTCAAAATAAGCCTGCGCTCAAATTCAGCCGATGTTCTCAAGAATGTGCTCCTCAAAGGGAGTTACCCATTTGGTTTTACGTTCATGTCCGCATCTATCAAGCCCATGAGTGACAATGTAACCTGGAAAATAGGGGATATACCACCTGGTGCAGAGCGGATAGTCACTATCCATGGCCGTATCCAGGGCGAGGATAGCGAAACGCGCGTATTCAGATTTTCAGCCGGCGCACAGAGTTTAACCGATCCGAAGACCATCGGCACGCAATACATGTCAGCCGATCAAGCACTCACGATCCAAAAGCCTTTTATTTCGCTTGGCATTGATATCGACAATGATTCATCTCCAAATGATTATATCGGCCAGTTTGGCCGGCATGAGCGCGCTACGATATCATGGTTTAATAATCTGCCGGCAGCCGTTTCGAATGTAGTCATTACGGCAAAATTGAGCGGTTCTGCGTATGACAAGACCGCCGTCCAACCCGACCAGGGCTACTTTGATTCGGCGAACAATCAAATCGTATGGAATCAAAAAACTACTCCGGAACTGGCTTCGGTGGGTGCCGGACAGACGGGCACGGTCTCATTCGATATTATTCCTGTTGACAAAAGTACGCCGACTAACCCAGTGGTCAACCCAATGGTGGTTATCACCGCCGGGGTTGCGGGCGAACGAACCCAAGAGTCCAATGTCCCGCAAAATCTAAGCTCGGCTGTTGTCCGCACGACGCGCGTTTCTTCGAATGTTACGTTGAGCGGGCGTGTTGTGCGTAGCGTTGGTCCGTTTGTGAATAGTGGGCAAGTGCCACCGAAGGTGGAACAGCCGACGACGTATACGGTGGTTTGGACTGTCGACAATACAACAAGCGCCGTAGGTAATGCAAAAGTCACCGCGACGCTACCGCCGTATGTAAAGTGGTTGAAGGCAGTCAGTCCACAGTCGGAGCAGGTGAGCTATGACGAAGACAGTGGATTGGTAACGTGGGATATTGGCAACATACATACATACACGGTAAGCGCATCTCGACGGCGCGAGGTCAATTTCCAAATCTCGTTTCAGCCGAGCATCAATCAGGCCGATCAGTCACCGACATTGGTGAACCAGGCGTCGCTCACTGCAGTCGATAATTTTACCGGCGCGCAGCTCCAGAGCCAGCAGGAGTACCTTACTACCCGATTTAGTACGGATCCCGCCTATAGGGAAGGTCAAGCGACAGTCGTGCGGTAACTTGACTTTGTATACCCTCGGTTGTATCTTATTTCTAGCTTTCTT
>JAHFMB010000050.1 GCA_023269245.1 Candidatus Tayloriibacteriota bacterium | reverse complement strand
TGCGCATGCAGCCCTTTTTTCCAAACAAACCCTGAAAGATGTTTCAATACAAGAGATGGCGGCTGACGCGAGGACCATCTTTGTGAAAGCGGGAATTTTACGCTAGTATTACGTAGTTACATTCAGTCACCACTCCCCCACCATGTATCACACGATTATTTTCCTGCCACTCTATAACGGTCTTATTGCGATTATAAATGTTTTTCCATGGGCGGATGTTGGCGTCGCAGTGATCATATTTACCGCTATTGTGAAACTGGTGTTATTCCCTCTTTCAAAGTCATCATTGTTGACCCAAGTTAAAATGAAAGAGGTTGAACCTGAGGCCAATGCAATTCGCTCCCAATATGCCAGTGACAAACAAGCGCAAACCCTCAAAGTTATGGAGCTCTACAAAACAAAAGGGATTAAGCCATTTTCGGGGGTTTTACTGCTGATTATTCAACTCCCCATTCTCCTTGCTCTTATTTCTGTTTTTTACAAAATTGTCCCATCGATTCACCCGGAGTTCCTGTATAGTTTTATCTCAATGCCAGACATAAGCGCCAAAACACACTTTTTAGGACTTATTGATCTTGCACAAAAAAGCTTCATTTTGGCACTCATTACAGCAGTCGCGCAGTATTTTCAACTTCATTTTTCCATCGCAACTCGTCAGTCGCCCGGCACCGTGGTTGCCGACACGTCGACTGTTGGTTCAATGGCCATGACAGCCAATTCAATGACCAAGAATATGAAGTTTTTTCTTCCTATTCTCGCGTTTGCTTCGACATACTGGCTCATTCCGGCACAATTTCCACAGGCAGCGTCCATTATCGCTATTTATTGGACGGTGAGCACCCTCTTTACATTAGGTCAGGAACTCTACATTCGAAAAAAGTACTTAGGTAAACAATGATAGTAGCGCAGCGAAGTACACGTCCTCACGGCTCCAATAAACGTGAAAGGTTGCGGAGAAGGTGGTAGCTACTATTTGCGCCGTGAGGACGTGTACTTCGCTGCGCTACGGGGCTCCTCAACTACTTCGCAGTCAAATCAAGCGACCAAAGTGAGAGGTCATTTTTGTTCATGAAGATGAGGAAGTTGTCTTTATCGTCAAGGCCTAGATTGAAGGCGTCAATAATACGGTCAGAGGTGTCGACGATTGATGAGATGAGATGGACTTCCCCGGTGGTAGCACTGACCTGCCAAATCTTGTCAACGAATGACACGGTTCCTTTGTACCAATCATCAGGGTATGTCCCCGCCACTGGTTGTGCCGGGACTGCACAGTACACCATGTCTTTATAAAAGTTTCCCCATACGCATTTATCAGCAAGGGTCCGGATGACCGCATCGGTCCCCTTCTTTTTATCTATGTCGTATATGCTCGAGATGATGTTGTCGTTGTTTCCCGCGGCTGAAACAAATACTCTTTTTGCATCGGTACTTATCTTTGTGCTGAGTCCTGGAAGAGGGCCGAGGATTTTCCTCCATACCCCTGTTTTTGCATTGACAAAATACAGGAAGCCCCGCTCATCTGCTGCACCCTTGGTTGTAAGGGCTATAGTGGTCTCTTCCGGCCACTCAGCATTGACCTGTGTCACAGGTGTGCTGAAGAGCGGCAGTGGAGACGAACCATCAAATTTGAGTATATATCCTGCGCCGGAGCCATTTTCATTGATTAATACAAATACACGATCTCTTTTTGGTGAAATTGCATAGGCAAGGATATTTTCGGGAAGATTTTTTCCCTTCAACTCATACGGAGTGAATGTGGTATCAGTTGCTGGTGTTGAGGTTGAGGTCTTTGGCACAACACGTGTCCGTAGCTCGGCCCAAATGCCACTGACAGAGTTTTTTTCCGTTATGCCGAAGGCAAAAAATGATGTCAAATTCTTATTCCACACACTCTCGTACATTTTCGGCACGACCGTATTTGAGATAGTCTTGATATCAATAGTGTTTCCACGTGCCTCATATACATTGCCGCGTCCCCTATCAAGCCAACGGATAGCCGTTGTCGTACTTGCAGCCTTGGCGTTGATTGGACCTGTTGTACTTGCGCCGTACCCTGCGACTGGAGTACTGCTGAGGAGGCGAAGTGATGGAATTTTGAGCTGGGTGCCTGACACGATTGGGCTGGGACTAGTTGTCCTAGTGCGAGGTGTGCTCGTGCTTGTACCAGTTGCAGGAATAGTTCGTCCAAATGGAGTAAAGCCTGTTTGGGTGGTGTTTTGGGAGCCTCCGAAATCCGTCCCATATGTCCCACGCATAAAGAAATACCAGTACGCGCCAGCTGCAATGAGCAGGAGGATTATGAGGATTAGTATTGCTTTTAGGGATTTTGAGGTCATAAAAAGAAATTAGTAATTTGCGCACACTTCTTTTGCAGGTTTGAATCGTTCGTAATCAGCAGCCATTCGTACCTGGGGACAATACATGCGCATTTGGGTTTCGTAGGACTGTTTCAGTTCTTCTTTTTTTGTTTCGTCACTTATCTGGGCGTAGTTTTCATCGAAACTTTTCTTGAGAAGAGTTACCGCATCGACTGGTGGGTTCGATATTGTTATTTCTTTGATATCCAGTTCCCCAGCAACGAGGAAGTATGTGTCATCAAGGGTGGTTTGTTTGTCGTATGATCCCCCGAGTTCATCAAGTTTGTCTGATGCATTATTCCAACTCTGAACCAACAAATCCCTATTTTGTTTAATAAGTTCAGGTGTTGAGTGCGTTAGGATTTGACCATTCTCGTCCAAAATACGGTTTGTATTGTTTATAGCATATCTCATATTTAAATCACCACGCAATACAATCGTGTTAGCTTGCGCTTCATTTCGCGCATTGATTATTTGTTGCCTTTGCAGACCCAAACTATCAATTTCTAATTGTGCAGCATCAACATCACCAGAATAAATATCCTGAAGCCTTTTGTTTACTGCATCAAGTTTTTCTTGTTCAGTTTTTACGGTTGCTTGAGATGCTTGTAACTCCTTCGCGATACCCCCATACTCATTTTTATACCTTTCAATCGCAGCCGCAGTCTCGTTAAAAAAACCAGCTAATGAATTGTTACAACGCGCATCTGTGGCGGAGATACTTGGGTCATTCCCACACTTCAATTTTATCGGTTCAACCAATGTCACAGGTATTGCTACAAGCCGTGGATCAACCGTTTTGAGGATCAGGTATGAGCACAGGATTAACACAAGGCCGGCTAGGGCGTTTTTTAGCTTGCCAAGCCCCTCCTTTTTCTCATTGTATGAATCTGAGCTCATGTATTGGAATCCCCCCCATACAATCATGAGCACAGCGAGTACTGCGGCTAGGGCAATAATGAGATTAAAGGCATACTGCACGTAGCTATCGAAGTGTATTGTTTCCATCTGAGTTCCCGTTTTACAGCCGGTTGTCGATCCGCTGTTGATACACGGAAGGGGTTCCAATAGTGTGTATTCTGTTGACAGTGTCTGCGCTTGTGCCAAAGCCGGAATGTGTAACATGGACAATACGAACAAAAGCGTTAACATGATAAACCAGACGGATATTTTTCTTGTTAGTGTCGTCATGTGTGTTAAAAGGTTGGAACACTACTCTTTTGATCTTTGTTACTTAAAAAAACAACGGAAACCCCTGAGGCTGCTCCTTGGAGTATCTTGTTTATATTGGTGATGCTGAGTCGGATATCAGATGAGCCGGTTGCATCATTGGGCGCCCTTAATACGACGGATTGTTTCGATGCCAAGGCGTCACGTTTGAGGCTATTGATACCCCACGCCCACTCGGTTGAATCATTGTTTGCATCATTGAATCCAAATGGGACTGCAAAAATCGTCGTTTCTTTTTGTGGGCCAATCCGGACAGCCTCAGTTATTGCCTCGTTGAAGAGTTTGCCGTAGAGCGGGTCATCGATATAAAACTCTATGTTTGGCTTATATGGACGTACCTCTGCATATGCGGTAGCCGATGAACTGTTGTCTTTTGGCCACACTGTTACTGAAATGTCATATGGACGAGGGACCACTTCCCCCACGAGAGTAATGGCCCGTTTTCCATATCCTGATTGGTCTTCGATCGCGCGTCCTCCTTTTTTCCATTGGTATACAAGAGTTGCAGGGTCATATTCTATGCCGGCGGAATTTGCGAGATGAGGAATGGCGATGATAGTAACAGTGTTTTGATACACGGGCGGCATTTTACCTTTGAATAATGGCGGGGTATACCCATCAGATTCGAATATAACATCGACGGATCCTGACCCGACGATTGTCGAAGCTTTGAGCACGACCCCATCGGGGTTTGTTGCTGTTACGTCAATTGAAATTTTTGCGCCAAGCGCAGGTGCTCGTATTTCAAATAGCGTCTGTCCGACCCCTGTTTTTGAAAGTTTGCCATCCACGTACCAGGACACTTTTGAGGAATTGATATCGATGGTGTAACTGCGGGCGGTAATAGTGACCATTTGTCCCGGAATGGGGCTGGTCGTCGATGGTGTGAGGTCAAGGCCGATTGAGGTAGAGACTTGCGCATGCGCGGCAAAAGAAAATGAGATGACACACATTGACAACGCAATTGACCCAAAGAAACGAGATTTCATTGGGTATATTTTACCACGCTCTCCGTACGCAGTCTGTAGGCTTTCGGGGATAATCTACCCCTATTGTGGGGCTAGTTCAGCGCCCTTTTCTGGTTCTCTCACGCCGTCTTTTTCGTTCAATTGTTGCCGCGGAATCGGTTCTCGTCTGCCGTTATGATTCAGCATTGTTCTGGCCGAGGCGATTTGTTTGCCCTCTGAGAGGGGTTTCAGGACAGAAACACCCGTTTTATCTTCAACGCGAGTAATGAGAATAACGGCGATAATACCGGCAGTGACTTCTATCGGGAGCTCTTGGATGACAGGAATAAGCGAGGCAATCCAGGATATAGCAACGGCCGCGAGCTTTTTTCCATTGAAAATACCCATACCTTTTATCCAAAAATAGATGCCGGCACCAATCCAAAAAACTGATGCGGTGATATCTTTTGCGAGCGGGATAAGTCCGATGAGGTCCGCGATAAAGGCTATCGCAACGAGGACGACTATCGCCACAATCCCTATTCTGTATTTAGGCTTTTGGGCCATGGGTTAATTATACACTACCCCGCTTGTTCCAACTGCTTTTTTGCGTCTTTGATCGCCAACACTTGGGCCGGATTGGTGGTGATGATCTGGTCTTCCGTATACGATCCTACCACTTTGATGGCAACATGTTTGAGTCCGACAAAGAAGATGCCCTCTCCCACATCCGACTCGAGCAGTAGGTATTTTTCCTCATCAGTAAGATTGAACGTCTTTTGGATGTGATCGATGACAGTTGGTGATTGTTTGAGGAGAATCTGAATAGATGAGTTTGTCACAATAGGCAGTCCATACGGCGAGTTCAAGAAATCATCCACATCTTGGGTGATTGTGGCCAAGCCGAGAAAATATTTGCGTCCGCGCTTGGCCAAACCGAACAAGAACGAAGCCGTGTCTTCTGATTTCATCATCCACCATGCCTCATCAATGACCAAGAGGCGGCGTTTGAGATTTTTACGGATGGCATTCCATATATAGTGGGTGACGATGTACATGGCCACCGGCTTGAGTTCATCTTCCATGTCACGGAGCGAGAACACTACGAACTTTTTGTTGATATCAACATTCGACGGGCGATTGATGAATCCGGCCCAGGTACCTTTTGTATACTTGCTCAAGCGCTGGACGAGCGAGTCGCCGCCCTCCATGCCGGCCAAAACCAATTCAAAATCAGAGAGCAATGGCGGCTCAACGGTGCGAAAATCTGCCTCAGGAGTGATATCTTTGAGTGCGTACGTCTCACTGATGGCACGGTCGATGATCGCATCTTCTTCCTGAGTGAGACCTCCCAACATGATGCGGAAAAGACCGACAAGGTTGATGATGTTGGAGCGTAGGACATCGGCAGCTGACTCGTCTTCATGAGGGATAGGTAGGTCGAATGGGTTGATATGGTGTTCGGAGTTCAGGGAAATATTAAAATATTTTCCTCCCGTGGCTTCGGCCATGTACTCATACTCTTTTTCCGGGTCGATAACAATCACATCAGTGTCGAACATTAATGTTCGGAGAATCTCGAGCTTGGTGGCATAGGATTTGCCGGCACCGGCGGTCGCAAAGGTCACTGAGTTGTAATTTTCTAGCGAGAATCGGTCAAAAAGAACCAACGATGAGTTGTGGCGGTTGATACCGTAGAGGATTCCCTTATCGGAAGTTAGGTCGAACGAAACAAACGGGAATAATGACGACAGTGGCGAAGAATTGAGCTTCGAGTGCACCGTTAATTGATCGTCCGCGATTGGAATAACAGATTTGAATCCTTGTTCCTGTTGAAAGAGGGCGGGTTTTACATACACTAGCTTTGATTCAAGTATTGATTTGATTTCCGACTCAAGTTTGTCGAGCTCACCTTCTGAATCGGCGAACAAGGTAATGTACACACCAACGTCGAATAGATGTTCCTGAGCCTGCATGAGCTGGTCACGGAGCTGCTCAAGATCTTGGTAGGCGGTATCCAATGCCGGATCGCGCACCAACCCCTTCTCTTCCCTGCGGAGGATCTGACTCTGCACTTCCGCTACCTTTTTTTGGAAGTGGCGGAGGATTTTTGCGGTGTCGACAGGGTGGATAAATATCGAGATATTAAAAATTTTATCGAGATTGATGATCGGAGCAAACCAGCTTTCATCAAGGAAACGAGGGTATGAGATGACAAACAAAGTGCGACCGACTTTTTCTCCTAAATTAAGGTCCTTTGGACTTATTTTGAGGGCAGAAGGAGAAATGACGTCCTTCAATTCCAATACCCCCGCCTGATAGATTTCCTCAGGCAGGATGGAAACGATCGGGGAACGATCTTCTTTGGCGCCGAATAGTTTGGAAAAAATTGACATGCTAGTTACGTGATTTGAATTGGTTTCTCTGTCTCACCAGGATTGAAGAGTTTGTAGAATAATTCTACCACCTCCTCCGTACCAAGCTCAGCCGCACGGATGCCGCAGCGCACCAACCCCTGTTCGACCACCGCCACGCGCTGTTCCAGCTGACTTCGGTACTCTTGGAATTTGGCGTCGGCACTTGCAGTCTGCTCTTTTGGCGTCCCTTTTCC
>JAHFMB010000049.1 GCA_023269245.1 Candidatus Tayloriibacteriota bacterium | reverse complement strand
CTCGTGAAAAAGCTCACATGACCTATGGTGATATTGGTATCAAGGTCTGGATCTACAAGGGCGAGATTTTCAAGAAAGACCAAAAATAATCAACTACCATGTTATTTCCTAAGAAAGTAAAACATCGCAAGCATTTTACCAAGCGCAAGAATCGCGCCAAGGAAGCAGTCAAACACGAGACTCGTGGGGTGGCTGTTGCTTTCGGTTCGTTTGGGCTCAAGGCCATGACCTACGGTCGAGTGACCTCAAACCAGATTGAGGCGGCCCGCAAAGTTATGGCCCGCTATGCGACCAAGTCTGGCAAAGTATGGATTCGTATTTTTCCTGACATGCCGTTCACTCAGAAGCCAGCCGAAGTTAAAATGGGAAAAGGCAAGGGTGATCCAGTCGGGTTTGTTGCCGAAGTCCGCCCAGGACGCATCATGTTCGAGATTGATGGCGTTGAGAATGCCGTCGCCGCTGAGGCGCTTCGCAAGGCTGGTACAAAACTTCCAGTAAAAACGAAGATTGTTGCGCGCCTATAATATTTACCAATACTTTCATGGAAATCAAAGACATTTCGACAAAGACGCCGGCAGATATTGCCAAGCTCATTGCAGCAAAGCGTGAAGAGCTCCGTGTCTTTCGGTTTGGCGGCGCTGGTGCAAAGACCAAGAACGTCAAACAGGGAAGGGAGATTCGCAAGGACATTGCCCGCATGCTCACAGTTTTGAGCTCAAAGAAGAGTCAAAACTAGACAATCTGGCTATTTTAAAGTAATATCACCATTCACATGTCAGTCACCAAAACACAGCCAAAGATTGAGACGCAACGCCAAACATTTACTGGCGTGGTTGTTTCTGACAAGATGAAAGATACTGCGGTTGTTGTTATTGAGCGCTATATCAAGCATGCAAAGTATCACAAGTTTATGACCAAAAAAACCAAGCTTATGGCGCATGACGTGGGTAATACAAAGAAGATTGGTGACAAAGCAACGATCGAGGCATGTCGACCACTGTCGAAGAATAAATCATTTAAAGTCATCGCGTAATTTTCCATTTTTAATTAAGTATCATGATACAGCCACGCTCAATCGTTAATATTGCAGACAACTCCGGCGCAAAGATCGGACGCATTTTCAAGGTTCTTGGCGCTTCCCACAAACGCTATGCCGAGCTTGGTGAAATTGTGGTTCTTTCTGTCCAAAAAGCAGAGCCCCGCAAGGCCATCAAAAAGAAGGATGTTCTTCACGCTGTGGTTGTGCGTCAGATCAAACCTACGCGCCGCAAAGACGGCTCCTATATCCGTTTTGATGAGAACGCAGTTGTTATCATCGAAAAGACCAAAAAAGAACCGATTGCAGGTCGTATCTTTGGCCCAATCCCTCGCGAAGTTGGCGAAGCCGGATTCAAGACTATTGCTTCAAAAGCACCTGAAATAGTATAGTTTTCTTTTTTTCAATTTTTAACTTACCATTATGCATATCAAGAAAGGAGACACAGTAACCATACTTTCGGGCGATGACCGCGGCAAGACGGGCAAGGTCGTCAAGGCATTTCCAGCTGAAGGCAAGATTGTCGTCGATGGTATGAACACCGTCCGCAAGCATCAGCGTCCGACCAAGCAGGGTCAAAAAGGCCAGGTCATCGACGTCGCAATGCCGATGCATGCATCCAAGGTCGCCAAGAAGGCATAATGATTTCCATTACCATGAAATACAAAACAGTTGCAGAATTGAATAAAGGGTCGTACGCCGCTCTCAAGGATAAGCTTGGACTCACAAATCCAATGCAGGCTCCACGTCTGCTCAAGGCTGTTGTTTCCAATGGTTTCGGTTCGGTCAAAGACAAGAAAAAGATTGAGCTCATCGCCGATCGTTTGGCAAAGATTACTGGTCAAAAGCCAGCCGTCCGCGCCACCAAGAAAGCTATTGCTACCTTCAAGACACGTCAGGGTGATGCTGTCGGGTATCAGGTGACACTTCGCGGTCCGCGCATGTTCCAGTTTATGGACCGACTCATTCACGTTGCACTTCCTCGCACAAAAGACTTCCGTGGTCTTTCACGCGCCTCTGTTGATGCTATGGGCAATTATACGCTTGGTATCAAAGAGCACACTATTTTCCCGGAAACATCAGACGAGGACCTCAAGGACGTGTTCGGATTTTCTATAACTCTTGTCACCACATCTCGTGACAAAAAGACCACACTGGCATTTCTCGAGCATATTGGCATGCCGCTCAAGAGGGAAGAAGAGAAAAAGAAATAGTTTAAAAAAAGCGGCGATCTCAGGCCGAGATGCCGCGTAGACGTATGCCCGTGAACCTATTTCCAGTTATTCAGTCACAACCACCGTGTTGCCATGAAGAGTGGTGGTTTTGCTGATTTTTCGATGCCATTCTCCCCCGGAGATTTCACCGCCTACATCGTCAATGTGTTCATGAATTTCAAACTGATCGAAGAATCCACCACGGCCGGCGACTTCGCGATATTGCAGCCACATTGGCTCTTTACGCTGGACATCAACGAACTCGCGGGGTTGGTCGCTGAAGGTGAAAAGTGTCAGTTCTGTCGAATCTGGATGCAGAACATGGACGCTGTATCTCCCTGGTTCATGCATGAACACACGTTTGATCTTTATCTGGACAAGACGAACTTCATGGGTCCCGAATTGATCTCGGATAGTTTCTTGGCGAACAACTGTGGCACCGACAGGTGGTTTCCCAAGCAGGTGGACTCCCTTGGCTTGTTCGTTTCTGATGTAAACGGGAAAGTAGAGTGCGGCGGCAATAATGGCAATTGCAACGCCAACAATGATGAGGTCACTCCATCTTTTCGGTTTCAAAAAACACCATAGTGTTGTCTTCATATCATTTCCTTGTAAAGTTGCTCCAAACCTCCCTTGAGGGTCGAAAGAGCAGATTGTGTTGGTTTACTTAGCCATCATGACTATACTTCATAATTTGTTTTTGTCAACAAACGTAAACTTATAAACAAAAAACGCCCCGTAGTAGGGCGTTTTTTGTTAAGTTAATAATTGGAATTAGATACCTGCAGTCGTCGTCGCAGAGAACTGGTCTGACGTAGTCACATTACCCGATGAGTCCGAAGATTGGATCTTGAAGTAATAGACGGTACTTGAGGCCAGGCTGCTCAATGAGATCGAGTGAGATGTTACGAGACTTCCGTTCAAGACGGTGGCAGTTGTGGTTGCACCAATATCAAGCGGATTCACCGTCGAATAGAACAACTTTGAGGTTGAGAGCTCATTGGTAGTCCAGGTTACCGTGGTGGTCGATACACCAGGAGCAACAAGTACGTTTGAGATAACCGGAGCAGTTGTGTCTACGGGGACAATCACGGCACCTGTGTGGGCAGAGAATGTTGCTGATGTTGTCACATTGCCTGCGGTGTCAGTCGATTCAATGACCACATAGTACGTGGTATCAGGCGTCAACCCCGAAAGGGTGAGTGCATGAGTTTGCGTGCCAGTCGTATTCGATACGTACGAGGTGGTGCTTGCATTCAATGTTACCGGAAGAATGGTTGAGTAATAGACGCGATCAGTCGTGTTCTCATTGGTCTTCCAGCCAACTTGGATGGTAGATGTACCGATGATGGTTACCACGTTGCTGATGACAGGGACCTGAGTATCAGCAGTAGGCGTCAATGTTTTGAACGAACCAACGTTCGAGAGCGAACTGTTACCCGAAGCATCCTTTGACTTTACCACAACGTAATACGTTGTTTCTGGGGTAAGGTTCCTCAAGATAACGCGATGATTCTTTGTGTAATCAGCCTTAGTGATACGATTTGCAGCAGTATCTGATGTGTCAACAGTTGATGTAGTATTCCAGAAAACTACGCTGTTTGAATTCTCATCAGTGTTCCAACGGATTTCGGCCTGCTTTTGTGCCGGATTGAAGGAAAGATTGCTGATGACGGGAGCGATCACATCAGGCGTGCTCGAAGCGTTGTTGCCGCGGAATTTCTTGGCGATACCAAAGGGCAGCCAACAGTTTGCATCAATGGTGATGGAGCCGTTTTTCTTGAACCAGCCCGGTGCAATCAAATGGCCATACGCTTTGAGACAAGAAGTGTCAGTTTTGGTAATACGAGACGAGTTGCCGCGTTCATTTTCATTCTCGTTTTCTGCGCGAGATGAGGCTGCGGTCTTTTTCTCTTGTTTTTCGACACGCTCTACTTTGTTACTTTTTTCGTTTTTTGGACCTTTGTCAGTCATGCGACTACTGCTCCGTTCACTTTGTTCACGGGTCGCATTTTCCTTGGCAAAGCTGACAAATGGGCTTGCAACAAGGGTCACCGCAAGCGCCGTCATGACTAGATATTTGAGTGATGTTTTCATGGTAATTAAATAATGAAGATATTAATGGATAATCGCGCAGGTCCTGTGTGCCTGCATACATACAGACGATCATGCCGGTCGGACCTTACATCGACAGGTATATGGATACGTTGTATATTCTATAGGTTAGAGATGGAGATAGTTCAGAAAGAATACCCTTATCCATACGTCTTATACAATGGCAAAACCTGATATTCAAGGCACATTTACCGATATATACACCAAGGAGGCGGATGCCATCTTTCGTTTTTGCTATCTTCGCGTGAGCGACCGCGAGCAAGCGCTTGATTTGGCTCAGGAGGTCTTTACCCGCCTGTGGCAAACCATGAATCAGGAAGGTAGGGCTATTGAGCATCCACGGGCATTTCTTTTTACCATAGCGCGCAATGCCATCATTGATTGGTACCGAAAAAAGAAAGCCGTCTCACTTGAAGCGATGGAAAATGATGACACACAGGAACCGTACGAACCAATTTCCGATTCTGCTATTGCCGATAGTAAACTTGAAGGCGAGGGAAGATTCCTGATTGATAAAATAAGTGATCTGAGTCCAGGAAACAAGGATGCCGTCTATTTACGATTCGTCGAAGGATTATCGCCGCCGGAAATTGCGGAAGTACTCAAGATTTCAACCAACGCCGCGTCAGTCAGGATTAACCGAGGGATTCAAGAACTACGAAAACTGACGAGATATGATATTGAGGAAGATGGAGGACAATAACACCATGAAAGACACACGATTCAACAAAGCCATACAGGATATCAAAAAAATATCAATGACGTCTGCAGAAAAGCAGATGATTTTGGGGCGTGTCTTGGATGTGCAGCCAGTGCCGGCAAGATATAAGGACGGTAATAAATACTCATCGATAAAAAGTCCTTGGACGGTGTATTCATTCAATATGTGGATACAACAGCATCGTTGGATTTCGGCGGTTGTTGTGATCGCTGTCGTGCTATTGGCCGGCAATTCTGCCGTCAGGGCTTCAAATGATGCCTTGCCCGGAGATACGCTGTATCCGATCAAGGTGAATATTGTTGAGCCGGTCCGTGTAGCACTTGCCGCCACGCCCGTGGCCAAGGCCGAAATTCAAGCTGAATTGGTACAAAAGCGCTTGCAAGAGGCAGAGACATTGGCTGCTCGTGGTACGTTGACGGATGATCAAGAACGGGAGATACAACAGCGTGTCGATACGCAAAAGATTGAACTCGCTGTACATGTTTCTGAGGTTCAAAAAACTGCTCCAGAAAAAGCTCAGGATATCAATACAACTGTTGAAGCCAGCATCAATACCCACGAACGTGTGTTGAACGCGCTTGCCATCAATCGCGGCCAATTCCGTGCAGGGAGAAATCGTGCAACATCAGTTGTAAAGCGGGATGAACCAAAGAATACACAGAAAGATGATACTGAGAATGTTGTAGTTGTCGCGCGTGCTCCGAACATACAGTCGGCAGCACCCGTTGCTTCGGTGCCGCAGTCGGCCCAAGGCATGTCCGTGCCAGCGGCTCCAGTGATGACGGCCGCAGCGCCCATGGTAGCGCCGGTGACTGTAACACCTGAGCAACTGGCACCTCCACGTGTTCATGTTGTTTCAACCAATGTAGAATATCAAAAGAAAAAAGCACGACTACAATCACTAATTCAGCGAGTGAGCGCGGAGATTGCATCGACCACACATTCGGCGACCTCATCTCTCATCAAGCAGGCGATCGCAGATGATGCCAAATCCTCACTACAACGTGCTCAAGATTCGTTGAGCGATGCTGATACTCATGATCAAAACGGCGAGGCGGATCAATCATATTCTGCACTCATTGATTCTGAGCGGCAGGCCAAGGAGGCGACCCTGCTCGTTGAGGCAAACAATCGTTTGGATAAGGATGTTAGGAAGCAGGAAATACGCTCAAAAACCACAGAAAAACGCTCGAAAAGAGGCGATTGACTTCCTGTAGGCCATTTGCTATAGTGGCCTTACCTTATTTATAAAGGTTTTCATATAAAAATATTGATTGGAAGCACATCTGGAGGGTTTACCCGAAGGAATAGCTGACCAGTCCTCATTTTTTTGAGAAAAATACGCCCACTCACGATATGGCAAAAACATCAGTTATCGTACGATCCCAGAAAAAGCCGAAATTCAAATCGCGCGTCGTTCGACGTTGTTTCCGCTGTGGCCGCAAACACGGCTACATGAGAGACTTCGATCTCTGCCGTATCTGTTTCCGTGAGTTTGCCAACGAGGGTGTTATCCCAGGTATCAAGAAGTCTTCTTGGTAATCGACTACATTTTTCAATCACTACCATGGTAACCGACCCTATCTCAAATCTCATCACCCGCATCAAGAATGCCAGCGACGCACGCAAAGTATCTGTTGCTGTCCCGCAAACAAAGCTTGTTGAAAACATCGCTCATGCCCTCAAGAAAAGCGGATTTTTGACCAGCGTCGAAAAAAACAAAGATACGCGTGAACTCCTTCTTGGCATTGTGTACTTCGATGGCGCGGCTCGCATCAATGGCGTTGAGCGCATTTCAAAAACGTCACGTCGTATCTATCAGAAAGCCAGCGACATTCGTGTGTTCCGCAGCGGTTTTGGAACCACATTCCTTTCTACACCAAAGGGTATCATGGCCGATATGGACGCAAAGAAGCTCAAGGTCGGCGGGGAAGTATTGTTCCGCATGTGGTAATTTTATACATCTATCATGTCACGCATTGCAAAGAAACCAATAATGATCCCAGCGAAAACAGAAGCGTCGTTTTCTGGCGGTATTATGACCATCAAGGGCCCGTTGGGTTCTTTGAGCAAGACATTTCGTCCATACGTCAATGTTGCTATTGAACATG
>JAHFMB010000048.1 GCA_023269245.1 Candidatus Tayloriibacteriota bacterium | reverse complement strand
AGTCAAAATTTGACGCATTTAAGGCGGAGATTGAGTCTTTGACCAGCGCCAAATTATACTCAGAAACGGTTTCTTCACAGAACTTGCTTGGCCAGAAACAAAATATTGAACAGCGGACAGACAGTGTATTGGATACGCTAAGCAGCCTCAAAACCCAGAGAGAGTCTTTGACCACCAAACACAATCAGGCACTTGCTCGGATGCAGCCTGAACTTACTCGTATTCAGGCTGAGCTCGCTGCGGTGCGTGTAGTCATCACCAATACCAATGACCAGCAAACATTGGCAGCACTCAGGAGCCAAGAATCAACGCTTCTCAATCAAGCCTCAGTACAGCAACAAAATATTGCATATGAAAACTCAAGTTATCAGAACCAAAAGCGGAGTTACGATAATTCCATCGCAAGTTATGAGTCCAATTTGGCAAGTATCAACAAGGAGGATAGCAATTTCTCTGATACGATCGAGACAGTCACTGGTACGGTGAGTGTCAATCGAGTCAGTTTGTGGCAACTTACACAGATCTTTTCGCCGATTTCACCAGTTATTATCATAATTATCTTGGTGATTCTGTTGTGGGTGGTCCTGAGGCGTATTGGTTTTATTCCTCGTGTAGAGTGGCACTAGACAGAGCATCTTGCTGTAGGTTGCGCAAATTGACCTATTCTGTTAGTATTTCACCCACATGTTAATGATCCGCTTACAGCGCGTCGGCCGTATCCACGAACCAACCTTTCGTGTTGTGTTGACTGATTCCAAAAATGGCCCTAAGAGTGGCAAATATCTCAAGAATCTTGGTTGGTATGATACCCGCATCAAGAACAAAGTTGATCAGATCGATGTCGAAGCTATCAAACACTGGACCTCAAAGGGCGCACAGCTTTCAGTCACACTTCACAATTTTCTCATCTCAAACAAGGTTATCACCGGCAAGAAGATCAACGCGCTTCCAAAGAAGACTCCTATAAAGAAGGACCTGCCTGCGCAGGCAGGGGTACCAGCAGATAAGGCCGCAGCTCCAGTTGCTGCACCTGCAGAAGCTACTCCAGCTCCAGCACCGGCGGAAGCTCCAGCCGCCTAGCTTTTTCTCACAACGTATTGCCCCCAATTTAGTTTACTTGTTCTTTTTATGTGCACATAATCAATATATTTCTATGAAAACACAAACAACATATTCCTCGTTTGAAGCCCTGGAGATGAGGGTTGGTCAGATTATCAAAGTTGAACATTCGCTCTCGACGAAGCCGACGTATAGGTTGACTATTAATTTTGGCAATGAGATTGGAACAAAGGTGTCATGCGGGGCATACACAAATTACCAGAAAGAGGATTTGGTGGGAAAACAGATTATTGGTATAGTCAATTTCCCTCCAAAGAAAATGGGCCCAGAGGTCTCAGAGGTCCTTGTTCTTGGGGTCAAAAACGTTCGTGGGGAAACGATATACCTGACTCCACAGGCTGAGGTTGCGCTTGGTGAGGAAGTATTTTAAAATTACAGCAGTACAGCGAACTGTACGATTACGAATTAATCTAACGATTATGCAGAAAGATGAAGAGTTCCTCTCGTACGTTATCAAAGCTTTAGTAGACAATCCTGATCAGGTCAAAACATCGCGCACAGTTGATGAGATGGGTGTCCTCTTGACCCTCGAAGTTGGTGCAGCAGATATGGGCAAGATTATCGGTCGCCAGGGCAACACCGCCAAGGCCGTTCGAACACTACTCCGTGTTGTGGGTATGAAAAACAACAGCCGTGTCAATTTGAAAATCAATGAGCCGGTTGGTGGTCTCAAGTCACCAGAGCGCGTTGGTCAAGGTGCTGCGGTTCCTCTCTCAACCCCGAATTCAAAGACCGTTGATGAGGCGATGGCAGATCTCAAGTTGGAGTAAGATAGTTAAATATAGCCAAATACAAAAATGTGTGGTAAAGTCATCTGGCCACACATTTTTGTTACATGCTTACCTACCATCTCGTAACTCTATTTCCTGAAAGTACCGAGTCGTATTTGAACGCCTCGATTTTGAAGCGCGCACAGGAAAAAGGACTCATTACTATCAAATACTACAATCCGCGAGATTTCACTATTTCCGCAAAGAAAGGTGCCAAGCAAACCTACGCAGAACGTCGCGTGGATGACCGTCCGTATGGTGGGGGGCCGGGGATGGTGATCGAGGCATTACCGGTCATCAAGGCAATTGAGTCAGCACTGAAGGTTGCCAAGGGTAAGCGTCGCATTTTATTTCCAAGGAAATCTGAGACAACTAAGAAAATTAAAATCATCTTCTTCAGTCCAGCAGGTAAGCAGTTTTCAAATGAGAGCGCTGATGCGTTAAAAAAATACACAGACATCATCTTCGTCTGTGGACGCTACGAGGGTATTGATGCACGTGTAAAGAAAGCATTTCCCATGGTTGATATTTCCGTTGGCCCATATGTGCTTACGGGAGGAGAACTGCCAGCCATGATTATGATAGATACCATCACCCGCAGGATTCCTGGCGTCTTGGGTGACTCACTTTCAATAGAGGAAGAGCGTGTGGCGAGCCCTGATGTGTATACTCGTCCCGAAGTTATTGAATACAAAAAGAAAAAGTATCGTGTCCCAAAGATTTTGCTGAGCGGACATCATGCCAAGATGGACCAGTGGAAGAAGGGGAAGAAACTCAAAGTGAAGAAGTTGTAGGCTAAACATTAGTATAATAAAAAGAAACCGCTGCCTTTCGGAAGCGGTCCCGTGAATTTTCTCAAGTCGGATTCAGTGAACTTCGACGATTCGGTTGGCATTGAGTACGGCATATTGCTCCGCGTACTCCGCCGGACTCCGACTGCAATGCAAGAAGTTCGGCCAGTAGCGGAAGCCATCTCCAAGGTCAATGCCATTCCAGCCCAAATCATGGGTGACGTGGCAATCCCGAGTCCGTTCCCACCACTCTTTCCGTAGAGTGCCATTGAGGCACAGAGCAGGGTTGGGATTTTCGCCGACCTGGATGGACATGCGATGAATCGCATACTCACCCTCGTAGATGTAGATAGGGAGGGCGAATGAGTTCATGTGGGCAATGGTTGCGCCCATATGACGTTCACCCAGTCCTTTGTACAAGGTGGCGAGTATTGCTGGAGTCATGGTGACGCCGAGGCGTTCGACGATCTTTAGGCCATGCGCATTGGCCAATGTTTCTGTTTTTGCGATCAAGGAATCAGCCGCGTAAGATTGGGGGCTGATAGTCTGCGGCGCCGGTTTGAAAAGGACAAGTGTTCGTTCGGTCATAAGAAGCCGTGTTCAGTGGTTGGTGTTGTTTATGCCACAATAACATACATATATATAGTATGTCAATATTTGGTCATGTATCCCCACGTTGAGACATAAACCCTTGACCTTGTGGTTGCTGTATGATAATGTACTCTCAACTTCGCAGATTGTGTTCTGCTGTAGCGGAGGATTAGACAGGTCCATCATTAGTCCTACCCAGTGAATATCACTTACTAACTGTCAAGTGAATTTAATATCCGTTTCCTCAAAACGGCATTTTTGCGTTTGGGTGCAAATAGATACGTACGCAGCAGGTGCACATTATTAGTTACCGGTTACTAATTATTTTTTAATAACATGTCGACCACCATCCGCCCGAAGAAATTCTTTTCTCGCTATCAGGAACCACTTGCAGAAATGCCACATTTGGTCGAGTCACAGCTCCTGTCCTTCACCCAGCTTGCGGAGAAGGGTATTGAGAATCTGCTCAAAGAATTTTCACCGATCAAAGACTACGCTGAAAAGAAATTCGAGCTTTCTATCGGTTCACCTGAGATTATCCTCCCGAAGTTCAACGAGCACTTTGCCAAAGACAACAAGCTCAACTATGAAGGACAGATCAAGGTGAAGGTGACCCTCAAGAATAAATCCTTGAATGTGGTTAAAGAGCAAGAAATGCTTCTTGCAGAGATTCCTCTCATGACCGATCACGGAACCTTCATCATCAACGGTGTTGAGCGTGTCATCGTCCCACAACTTGCACGTTCATTCGGTATTTTCTTCACCGGTAATGAAGTCAAGGGTAAAAACTATTTTGGCGCAAAGATCATTCCTGCACGTGGTGTATGGATGGAAATCGAAACTGATACTGATGGCACTATCTATTGTCGTATTGACCGCAAGCGCAAATTCCCGATCACTTCGCTCCTCCGCATTCTCGGTGCAGAAACCAATGAAAAGATCATGGATCTCTTCAAGGGTAACCCTGATGCTCACAAAGTCGTAGAAATGACCTTGGCAAAGGACCATGCCAAGACCAAGGATGAGGCATATATGGAAATCCACAAGCGTCTTCGAGATGGCGATTTGGCTACAGCAGAAAATGCGCGCAGTTTTGTGCAGGCGCTGCTCAAAGAAGATCGCTATGACATCAACCGTGTTGGCCGTTTCCGCTTCAACAAACGATTCGGCAAGTCCATGGATGAAAAGGAGCTCGAGCGCCGAACCATCAACCTTGATGATATCGCTACAACCGTTGCTCACATCGTCAAATTGACCACTACTACTGATTCTATGCCGGATGATATCGATCACCTCGGATCACGACGTGTCCGCTACGTTGGCGAGCTTCTCGAGACTCGTATCCGCCTCGGCCTGACGCAAATGAAGCGTAACATTCAGGACAAGATGTCGACGGTTGAACCGGATGTGACCTTGCCTGTTTCATTTATCTATCCACGCCCATTGCAGGCTCGTATCAAAGAATTCTTCACCACCAACCAGCTCTCGCAGTTCATGGAGCAGACGAATGCCCTTGGTGAAATTGAGAACCTCCGTCAGTTGACAGCTCTCGGTCCCGGCGGTCTATCTCGTGAGCGAGCCGGTTTTGAAGTTCGCGACGTGCACCCATCTCACTATGGTCGTCTTTGTCCGATCCATACACCAGAAGGTCCGAACATTGGTCTCGTGCTTCGTCTCGCCGCATATGCTCGCATCAATGACTTTGGCATGATCGAAACACCGTACGCAAAGGTCAAGGACGGCAAGATCACCAAGGAGATTATTTATATGAATGCCTTGGAAGAAGAGAACTACCGTATTGCGCACGCGGCAACTCCATATGACAAGGATGGTTCTATTTCAGTCAGTGAAGTAGAGGTCCGTATCAACGGCAAGCCCGCTATGGCAACTCGAAAAGAGATTGACTATATTGACGTTTCAACAAACCAGGCATTTTCTATTGCTACTTCGCTCATTCCATTCGTGAACCACGATGACGCGAACCGCGCACTCATGGGATCGAACATGTTGAAGCAAGCAACCCCATGTCTCGTTCCAGAAGCTCCGTTCGTTGCTACTGGTATTGAGGAAAAGGCAGTTTTGGACACTGGTCGTCTCGTCGTAGCTCCAGAAGATGGTGAGATCACTCACGTTGATGCACGCAAAATTACGTTTGTTTCAAAGAAGGGCAAGAAGCACGAATTCAACCTTGTTTTGTTCTCACGAACAAATGGTTTTACGGCATTCCATCAGCGCCCGATTGTTTCAGTTGGAGACAAGGTAAAGAAAGGAACAGTACTCGCAGATACATCTACATCTGACAAGGGCCAAATCGCTCTTGGTCACAATGCACTCGTTGCATTCATGTCATGGTCAGGTAACAACTACGAAGACGCTATCATTCTTTCAGAGCGCGTCGTCAAGAATAGCAAGTGGAGTTCTGTTCATATCGAAGAAATCCAGGTCAACGTCCGCGATACCAAGCTTGGTCCAGAAGTTACGACCTGCGATATTCCAAACGTTGGTGAGAACAAGCTCAAGAACCTCACTGAAGAAGGTATTGTCCGCATCGGTGCAGAAGTTCGTCCAGGCGATATTCTCGTTGGTAAAATTTCACCAAAGGGTGAGACACAGCTTACTCCAGAAGAGCGCTTGCTTCGCTCAATCTTCGGTGAAAAAGCCCGCGATGTGAAGGACACATCAAAGCGTATGGAAAACGGCAAGCGTGGTCGCGTCATTTCAGTCAAGATATTCTCACGCGAAAAGGGTGACAAGCTCGAGTCAGGTATCATCAAGAAGATTTACATCGAAGTTGCCCAGGTTCGAAACATTTCAGTTGGTGACAAGATGGCAGGACGTCACGGTAACAAGGGTGTTATCTCGCGCATTCTTCCAGAAGAGGATATGCCATACATGGAAGATGGTCGCCCTATCGATGTTATCTTGACACCGCTTGGAGTGCCATCACGTATGAACCTGGGACAGATCCTAGAATTGCACCTAGGTTTGGCTGCCAACGAACTCGGATATCAGGCCATCGTTCCTCCATTTGCCGGAGCAACTGACGCTGAAATCAAAGAAGAACTTGTGAAGGCTGGATTCGATGCATCTGGAAAAATGAAACTCCGCGACGGACGCACGGGTGAATACTTCAATCAGCCTATCGCAGTTGGATACATGTACATATTGAAGCTTCACCACATGGTGGAGGACAAGATCCACATGCGTTCTATCGGACCTTACTCACTCATCACTCAACAGCCACTTGGTGGAAAGGCTCAAGGCGGAGGTCAGCGTTTTGGAGAAATGGAAGTCTGGGCATTGCTCGGTCACGGTGCTGCGCATACACTGCGTGAGATCCTCACCGTTAAGTCTGACGACATCGTTGGTCGCTCACAGACATTTGACGCGATAGTTAAGGGCGAACGTCCAAAGCCACCGAATTTGCCAGCATCATTCAACGTGCTTTTGAAGACGTTGCGTGGTTTGGCGCTCAACGTCGAACTTACCAACAAACCTTTAGCAGAGGAGGAATAATTTTCCAAATAAAATATCATGAATAAAAAAATTATTTGGGGAATTATTATTGTTGTCATATTGGCTGTAGCTGGCTGGGTTGTCTACCAGATGAACAATGTAAAGATGGGAACGATAGTAAACTCGACTGCAGGTTGGAAGACGTATACCAACAATAAATATGGTTTCGTTTTAAAATATCCCGCATCCTGGATTGAGGGAGAAAAAATCAATCAAGAATCGTTTGACGCACAATTTTTACTTGCTCAAGACCTTAAGTCCCCGCAAGTGAGAGTAATTGTTATAAAAACTACGGAAAATACACTGGATGCTTATTTACAAGGTGCAGATAAGTCGTCTCTTACAGCGTATGAGGGAGATCCATCTAAGAGTGTAATCTCTAGTCGAAAAATTAAGATAGGTGAAATTGAAGCAATCCAAAGAGAAGAATCATGGCAAGCTGCTGGATTTAGCGC
>JAHFMB010000047.1 GCA_023269245.1 Candidatus Tayloriibacteriota bacterium | reverse complement strand
CAAGTCCTGCATCAGACCTTTCTTTAGGATAGTAAGTTTTTTCTTTAATATTCTGTTGACCATAATTTTCTCATCGATAGAGGAAAGAATTTCTGCAATTTTCCTCTGTTCTGTTATCTCGGGAAAACTTACATCAATAGACTGGATAAGAGGCAATCGAAGGGATTTCACTGTACTTCCCACAGAACTTTTTACAAAATCTTTTCTATTGGCGTAAAGAAAGTGATAAAGATACGCTGGGTCAACAGTGTTTTTGTCTGGGAAAATAGCATAGGCGCGCTGATGTAAATCAAACTTTCCGCTGTAAATTTTGGGGATGAATTCAGCCCCTTCTACCGGCAAAATTATTGCTGTATCGTCAAATAAATATTTGTTACTCTTTTTTATTTCTACAGATCTATCAAAAAGCGGATCCTCCCCGTCGACAGTAGCATCTTGAGTATTTGTGCTTCCATTGGTGATTGATGAGACTTTTCCTAAAGTAGTCGCTTGCCACCCCTTCGGAATATTCTGTTGTATTGTGTCAGTTTTCATTTGTTTCGTGCTTCGATTCCTTTCTCGACAATTTGGTCTATGTAATTAGCTACGTAGTTATAGGCATCGGCATCTGGATTATAGACAGAAACATATTCAGATAACTTTTTTCCATTTTTCAACCCTATTCCCTCAAAAGGATTTGTGCCTTTATAGATGTTCCATACCTTGGATCCTTTAGGTTATGAATGTAGATGCCTACTAAACCCTTACCGTCGTTCCAAGCTTTTCTGATTTCATAATCAACCCAGCGACTTTGTGAAGTATTTTCTCCAATCAACACAACAACACATTCAGATCGAGCGATGCTAGCGTCAATCCATCTTTGAATCGCAGGATCACCGCCACTTTTAATTTCTTCCCATTTGTTGGGTGTAACAGGCTTATTGTCTTCGATGACTCCTATATTTCGGATTTGCTGAACCCTCATTACATCATCATCAAAACGGAAACTGTAAAATATTTTTCGTGTCATAAATTAAAATATACTTATTATTCCTATCAATATGAGTGTTGGTACATAAAAATACGCCAGAGTGCCTGATATCATGCAGTACCAAATGGAAGTCGTTCTTAACTTATTGAATTCTGAAATATCCATTGAAAAATCAATTTCATCCTCCGTTAATTTTCTAACTTTGTCATACAAACATCGGTAGCTTCGCTCTAAAGAGAGGAAATATGCATCATGAATCCAAAAAATCAAAACGACGAGTACGAGAATGATCTGTAATTCATTCCGCCCGACCTCCAAAAAAGCAACGGATAGACCGACCACAAGTGTGATCATCCAACCTCTTAATGTGAAGAGATTTGAGCCCATTCTGGTGACGACACCCTGAATTAATTCCAAATGTTTTAGTCTTTTCTCGTTCATAGATTTAGTATTTCAATTCCTTAAGATACCCTTCGACCTTCTTATCAATCGCTTCGCGATTTTTTTCAATTTCTCTCACCTCACTCCACACGGTCTTTACATCCACAATTTCCTCATCCTCGCCATTTTCTACATAGCGACGAACATTGAGATTGAACTCATTTTCCTCAAGCTCCTTGATATCCACTACACGAGCATATTTTTCAATATCTCGGTAACCCTCAAACGCTGACACCATTTTCTCGATGTCCTTCTTGCGTAGGCGGTTTTGATTTTTGCCTTCTTCGTAGTCCTGCTCAGCGTCAACGATCAGAATTTTGTTCTTATGATTCTCCGGCTTGTTTTTATTGAAAATCACAATCGCCGCGGGGATACCTGTGCCGTAGAAAAGCTTCGCCGGAAGAGCAATAATGGCTTCTATAAGGTCTTTCTTGATAAGCTCCTCACGGATACGGCCCTCTGCACCGCCTCGGAATAGGACACCGTGTGGAAGCACGATGCCGGCGCGGCCGTTTTCGTTCATTGACTTCACCATGTGGAGCACAAAGGCGTAGTCTGCTTTTTTCGCCGGAGGCATTTCGTAGCCCGCCACTCGACCATGTTTGTCGTTTTTGAACATCTCATACTCCCACTCACTTATAGAGTAGGGCGGATTTGCCACGCAGATATCGAATGTTTTGAGCGAGCCGTCGGGATTGAGGAACTTGGGATCGGCGAGTGTGTCCCCGCGCTGAATATCCGCACTATCAAGCCCGTGGAGAAACATGTTAATTTTCGCAATCGCGTATGTCCCGATATTTATTTCTTGCCCGTAGAGATAGAGCGAACGAGCTTTCTTTTCCCCCGCTTCATTTTTAAGATGATGATATGCCTCCAAGAGGAAACCGCCCGAACCAACCGCCATATCGTAGATGTGGTCCTTCTCGTGGGGCTTTAGGATACTGATGATCACGCGCTCAACCTCGCGAGGGGTGTAGAACTCCCCGCCCTTTTTACCTGCGTCTGCCGCAAATTGCTCAATCAGATATTCGTATGCGTCGCCAAGCAAGTCGGAGCTGATGTAATTGTCGCCAAAATTGTGCTGTGAAAAGTGATTAATGAGGCGCTGAAGCGTTTCGTTCGGGAATTTGTCTTTATTGGCAAAATCTAGGTCGTCAAAAATCTTGTCAAGCTTGGGACTGTTGGCGTTGGTGAGCTTATCAAAAATTTCGTTGAGTTTATGCCCAATTCCCTCTGCCTGTTTCTGAACTACTTCCCATCGGCAATCTTTAGGAACTTGAAAGCGGTGGTTGTGATCTGCATGAGCGATTTCTTCGTCGTGATATTCCTCAAGAACCTTTTTATATTCTTCGTCCCACGAGTCGCTGATACGTTTATAGAAAAGGAGGCCAAAAATGTATTTCTTGTAGTCGGAGCTGTCGATTTTCCCACGCAAAATGTCGGCGCTTCTCCAGAGAAACTGCTTGAGTTGAGTTAGATTCATTTTTCCTGAATCGTCAGTAAGAGGAGCACCCAGGTCTTTGACTATACTTTTGTCGTTCGCGATTCGTTCAATGTCTTCTGGCTTGTACTTGCGATCTTTGCGAGGACCAACTCGGAGTGGAGTGATGAGCCCCTTTTTCTCCCAATTACGAAGAGTATCCTGGTGGATGCCGAAAATACTTGAAACTTCGCTGATTGATAGTAGCGTCTTCTCGTTTGATGTTTTCTTCATATTTCGTAGGTTATCATAGGTGCTATATTCTTGTCAAATTTTCACGAAATATCATAGGTTTTCATAGGTACTGAACAATGCTGGTAAATTAAAATATTTGCCACTATTCTTTAATTTGGTTCTCTCATATTAAAAATCTAGTGTTTCCTCCCCCACCTCCTCCTCACCGCCTCCAACGATAGTGTCGACAAGAGAAAACCGACCGTAGGCACAAGTGCATTCACGAATGGCTTGGGCAGATCGGCAACGAGGAAAAAGAGGACGACCACGATATAGGTGCACACCGCGACGAGGATGCGGCGAGTGAAGCTGGTCTCCCAGCCTTTGGCGGCTTCGACGCGGGCATTACGGGCTTTGAGGGCGGCAACCTCGGCGGCGAGGCTTTCAAGGGTGGGATTGTCGGCCTGGGGCTTGCCTGCTTCAGAAGGATTCATGGGCTGATGGTAGCATTTTTGAGCGTATTTATGGAGATATTGACATATGTGGTATAATGTGATATGCTTGATTTGGACTGAATTTCACAAAACAACAATAGACACCCACCATGAACCTAACGAAAGACTACGGCCACGGTTTCGTCGGACTCGATACCGACCTCAACAGCATGAAAACACGTCAGATGGCAGAACATATCGTGCAGGCACTGCGTGATCACCGGGGAGTTCAATTTCCCAGCGGTCACCTGTTCTTCAACGAAGAGGACTCCATCCTGATCACCGTCATTCTCGGCAAGGAATCCTTCGCCCGCGCGCTCCATATCTTGAAGTACAAAGATATCTCCCGTAACCTCTTCATGGTCACCGTTGACCCACGTGCCGGCCTCAAAGACATTGAGGAGACCATGCAGACCTTGGTCAACGCCCTTGTCGGGCTCAGAGCAGCGTGCGCACGGTAGCCGCTTCCCGCTTGACCTTGCCCGCCTTCGCGACATTAAGTCTGTCGCGAGGCGGGCTTTTTGTGTACGCCGCTTATTTATGCCGACTTTTTCATTACCCCCACACCAGATTCCCGCCACAATTTCTCGGATTCTTCGCTATTTATAGAGGTATTGACGAACGACTTAATACATGATACTGTGGTTTCTGAAAAGCAACCGAAACAATTTATCCAAAAGGACACCTTATGGCACTTATTAAGTCGGGTTACCTGAAAATGAACCCGTTATTCCCTGTCGCAGTCATTGTCTTCAGCAACGGCGGACAAAGCCAAATGCTGATAACGAAACGCCAGGCGCTGGAAATCGGTGAGGGATTGGTTGACATCAACATCACTAAGGAAGAGTGGTTTGCTATCAGGGAGCAAATTCACGCCAGCAACTTGATCAGCCGAGACAAGACCCTCGAGGACAATTGCAACCAACTCCAGAACGATCTCGGAGAACTCCGGCGTCGCCTCGAGCTTTTCATCGCTCACCAAAAGAAAATTGATGGTGAAGGTGAAGAGTGGAAACTCAAGTAATCGCCGCTGCCATTCCGCCCGCCCCGCGACACACACCCCGTCGCGAGGCGGGCTTTTTGTGTACAAAAAACCGATGCCGCGGGAGGCACCGGTCAGGGACATGGTAGCGAGGACTTAGGCACGAAGAGCAAGTTCGAACATTTCCAATCGCGTCTCTACTGCCGTGAGCACATCTTCAACATTAACCCGGTTTTCAGTAAAATGTGGCCTCGACTCGACGAGTATCGTGCACTCTCGCTTTATCTGATCGCGAGTCGTCTCGGTCAAGGACCGAATGGTTGGAAACTTATCATCAAGATTATTAACAGGATACCCCAGTTCCCTCGTCGAAGAATTCAGAACCGCCTCCCGTTCTTTCGGGCCGATGGGTAAAGGTGCGCCAGGCACCAAACCAGCCGAACGAATGACATCGAGAATCATGGCGATGGTCTTCGTGCCGATACGAACACCGTAATGCACAATATCTTCAGGATGCATACGCGCCAAACCACCGAGAGTAACGCAGGCGTAAATACGCCGACTCACCTCTTGAGGAAGACCGAGGTCTTTGATGAGAAGTGCGCACCGTTCATCCATGTCAGCAATATCAATGGGCTTCTTTGCCGGTTCAGGTATCGGCTGCACTTTCACGCTCACCTTAAAACCACTCTGAGAGTACCGAAGTGGCCTGATCGCGACCGTTTCTCCCTCTTTGAGAACTCCGTGCGACTTCAGCACGTTCTCAAAGGCAAGTGTCAACGACGCTAACCGCTGGTTAAATAATTCAATCTTCATACGTGTGCTTTCTCAAAAACTGGTTGTAAATGTGTTTGGAAAAACCTTAACACTTATACATACAAGTGTCAATTTTAAAAATAAGTCTTTAAGTTTACGGATGATCACAAGCGTTTGTAAACCTAGACATGTCATATGAAGTATGATACGGTTTTCCCGAACACTTTGAAACCCACAACCCGTACTGAGCCTATGAAACAACGTATGCGAGTCGTACGCCCGCACGCCACTGTGCTGGAGCCGAAGCCTCGATCATTTGGACAAACACTTGTCCTAATCGTCCTGACACTGGTCGTAGTCGTCACCACCCTGTCGTTTATTTCTCCCGACAAAAAAAGCGACAACCCCCTCGCCTCAATTGCCCACAAGCGCACAACGGAGGAAATGAAGGCCTTTTGGGACCGCGAGCTCAATGACCTCATGTGGACACAACTGGTGGGCGGTACACTGCCCTACCCAGAAGTGAACCAGCACTTCGCTATCCTGAAACAGCGCGTAACGGAACAGACAGGCCATCAACTGAACGTCAACTTGTCGACCAATTATCACTGGGCGCACACTCAAATCATTGCCTCGGCAGGGGTAAATCTTTCCAACAACACGCGGCACGTCAGCCTGTACATACCGGCTATCATGGATACGTTTGACCTGTTGAAGTCGTCGGGAGAAAAAAATTGGCAGGCGGCATTCAAATCGCACATGATCGTGGTTTTTATGCACGAAATGGAGCACACGTCTGACAATCGGCAACAAACCGCCATAGACATCAAGGAAGAAAGTCGTGCCTGGGCAGAGACATGCCGCCACACTATTGTCCCGTTGGTAGATCATCACGACGTGACATTATTCCAGAATGAATGGAATGTGTACCAAGCATGGCGACGCGCACATGGAGATACCAACAATGTGTATTGGCTCACTATGATGCAGAAATTATATGGCGGCCTCGACGGCACAAGCTATCCAAAGTGACTTTTCCCGCCTCGCACTGACGAACACCGTCGGCGAGGCGGATTTTTATATGTGCCAAAACTATTGACGAAAGTGTCATAGTATGTTAGATTACACCCGACCGCGCCCAACCAATTTGGGCGCACCAGTACGCGGGTTAACCGCACAGTTAACGATCGAAAAAACCAAACCTACACGATGAAAGCAGGAATACCAGGAACTGAACGCCGCAGACCAGCGAGCGCGGCGCCGACCAAACCGGCAACAAACAACAATCCGCCGCTTCCCCCACCGCCGGCTCCCGAGCCCACGGTACATCAGCGCTTCACCAAGGAACTGACGCTGATCCTCATAGGCAAGAAGAGCGAGCCGGGTGAACTCTATTGTCCGCTGTCAAAATTGGACCCGGAACAGCATCGTGCAATCTGTATCGTGGATGACTCCATCACCCGCGAACTGTTCTCCTTCTCGCAGAAGCTGGCCGAACAATACCGGCGCGTCCCGGTCGCGAAAAACGCCAGCGAGGTGGACAAGATGAGGCACGCTGAAGCCGTGTTCAAGCGTCAAGTTGAAGCGGTGCGCGAATTGATGTATCAGCACATGTGCGCCGCGAATCCGGAGTTGGCCGACCTCGATCGTCCGCTCGAATTGCTTGAAGGCTGGGTCGCTGCCTCGGTCACCTCACGATCCGACCGTCTCCATGAAGTCCTGAGTGACATGTCCCGTACCTTCGGCCTGCCGCCGGGTCTCGTGGAACGTATCGCCCGCGACACCCGCGAGGAGTCCTGACCTCACCAGCGTCACGCGACGCACGCAGTGGAACACCCTTCCATTGCGTTTTTTGTTATACAGTCTTGACATCCCCAATTTTTCGTGTAATGTTGATAGTCGAACTCCTTACAACCAAACCTATGCGTGATATCGAAGCCATTATCTTTGACGTTGGTGAAGTCCAATTTCAAGGTCTCGTCGGCGCTGAGCGGCTCATCGCCGATCTCGTCGGAAAACCCGTTACCAACCGCCAACTGCAAACACCGTACCTCAATCGGTTCTTCCAAGGCGCCTTGAGCGAAGCTGAATTTTGGCAATGCATGATCACCCAGTTCCAGTGGGACACCACCCCGGATATGCTGGCCATGGTCGTGCGAAAAAATTTTATTGAAATCCCCGGAACGCGGGCA
>JAHFMB010000046.1:2138-7607 GCA_023269245.1 Candidatus Tayloriibacteriota bacterium | reverse complement strand
ATAATAAGTTAATGGTTATAAGTTAGAACGGTATATCGTCTGGATTGATCTCTTCGCTTGGGTAGTCGATTTTGTCGGCTGGAGCATCTGGTGCTTCTGCACCCTTCTTTCCTGCCGGAGCTGCTGCGCTCGGTGCACCGGTTGGGCGATTGCCGAACTGAACGGTGTCAGCGATGATTTCGGTACGATATTTCTTTTCACCATCTTTTCCTTCCCATGAACGGGTCTGGAGACGTCCTTCGACGTAGACCTGTGATCCTTTCTTGAGATATTGCGCCGAGAGCTCGCCGAGCTTTGCAAAAGCTACAATGTTGTGGAATTCGCTAGCGTCCTGACGGTTACCATCTTTATCTTTGTAATAACGATTGGTGGCGACAGCGAAGCTGCATACCTTGGTTCCTGATGGAAGAGCCTTGAGCTCAGGGTCGCGGGTAAGGTTTCCGATGATGAATGCTTTGTTTAAGTACATAGTAGTGGAGAGTTACGCCAAGTTCCTGTGATTTGTAATTTGGAACTTGGTGTTTAGTAATTATACCTCTTTCACCATGTTGTCGATGCTCTTGTCCATCTCTTCGATAGTAGCCGGAGCAACGTCTTTCTTGTCATCAGTGAGAGCGCCTGAGATGCTAGCTACCGCGACTGAAGCTGCTGGAGCGAATGCTGGAGCACGCTTGCCGAGGTAGGTATTCTCGCGAACGGTTGAGATAAGGATCATACGAAGGGTTGTCGGGCGGAGCTCGACTGCCTTCTTGACCGCCTCTACCTTGTCAGAGCCAAGTTCGAACTTGACCCAGCCAAAGTAAGCGACATCAAATTTGTCATACCCTCCTGATACGGTCTTTTTGCTGATCGTATAAGCAAGGTGTTCGCGGTGCGGAGCCTCTTCGGCAATAACCGTAGCGCCCGCATCCGTAATGATCTTCTTGAGTGCGCCAGCCTCTTCCGGAACTTTCTCCTCCGGAATTGATGAAGCAATAAGATATCCTATCTCATACACCGACGTCTCGTCGTGAGTAGTCGTCATACGTTATGGGTGTGCAGTCTGTGACCTATAGGAATCTCCTATGGGACCTTTCGACGGAAAGGACATACTGCATTAGTTGTAATAGAGACAAGGCTACCACGGATTTCTCACCGACGCAAGAATATGCCTTTATCAGACACATGGTGCGAAGGTGCCCTAATCGTATCAAATCGAACTGGAGAAATGCTGAAGAAGCGATAAAGATTTGATGGAGATTCGTCGTATGCGGCCTAAATCGCAAAGAATGTCCGGGCATTATCAAGTAGAGCAGCCGTAACGGTTTCGAGTGAATCGGCACGTATTTCAGCAATCTTTTTTACCGTTTCAATGACATGGACAGGTTCACAGCGTTTCCCCCGAAAAGGTACAGGGGCGACATACGGACAGTCGGTCTCTGACATTATGGAAGTTACCGGAACAGACCGCACAATTTCATCGTAATTGCGTGCAAAGGTCAGGACTCCGGTACATGAGAGCACGTACCCCATTTCCACTATATCGGTAGCATCCTTGACTGTACCTGCAAAAAAATGGAAGTTACCGCGGACTTTCGCGAATTTCTTGAGAATAGATATCGCTTCTTGATACGCATTGGTTTCGCTTGTTTTCCCATTCCTCACGTGAAGCATCAGGGGCTTTTCCACTTCATTGGCGAGAATAATATGTTTTTCAAATAAGTCTTTTTGCTGTGGGATGTCTTCGGGTGTGGAGTGGAAATAATCGAGTCCGCATTCGCCAATGGCCACAACCTTTGGATGCTTCACCAATTCTTTGATACCCTCAAATTCCTGCCCTGCAACATCGGAATGCGTATCGATCGGGTGTATGCCAACAATTGCCCACATATTCTCGTGAGTTTCGGCAAGATGGATGGCCTGTTTCGATGATTCGAGTCCCGTACCCACAGTAATGATACCCACGCCGGCATCATGGGCACGCTTGATCACTTCCTCCCTATCAGCGTCATATTCAGGGAAATTGATATGACCATGAATGTCGATGTATTTCATGCTATTTCCTCAAGAAAAGCGGCTGTTCGGGCATCTTGTTTTCCTTCACGAGTTTCTTGAGGAGTTCCGAGGTCTGCGGCATAATCGGATTGAGCATTCGTCCAATAGTGTAGAGCCGAACACAAAGATCCTTGATGATCTCAATCGCCGCATCTGTATCGGTTTTTATAAGCTTAAACGGTTCCTTTTCTTGGATGATGCGGTCAGCGGCAGAAATATGTTCCCAGACAATATTAGCCGCTGCTTGTGTGTTAAAAACGCCCAAAGCATCCATAAACTCAGTGGGGATACTCTTGGAAGGAATCTCCGGGGCACTCGTGAGATTGGTGGTCGCCATCTTCATGATACGACTCGTCAGATTGCCAATACCATTCGCCAAATGCGCATTGTAAGCCTCCTTGAACTTGTCCATGGTAAACGGACTATCCTCAAATGGACTCAGCTCGCGGCAGACGTAGTATCGCAATGCATCAACACCATATTCTTTGACGATATCGAGTGGGTCCACCGTGTTTCCCAGCGATTTGGACATTTTGACTCCCCCATCGCCAGTGACGAACCCGTCAATCACAATGGTGTGAGTTGGCGGTAAATCAACTGACATCAGCATGGCCTGCCACATTGCTGATTGTTGGCGCAAGTTATCCTTGCCGCAGTACTGGACCGGTGTACCATTTTTCCAGAACGTATCAAATGTCTTTGTATCATCGGGCCAACCAAGTGTTGATATGTAGCTTGTCAGCGCATCGAACCAAACGTACATCACATGATCAGCATCACTGGGAACAGGCACACCCCAGGGCATCTTCGTCTTCAAACGGGAAATACTAAAATCTTCCAGCCCTCGTTCAACAAATGCTTTTATTTCATTGAAACGAAAATCCGGAACAACGAGTGTTGGATTACTCCTGTAGAGATCAAGAAGTTTCTGCTGAAACGCGCTAAATTTGAAAAAGTAATTTTCTTCGTCAATAAGAAGAAGGTCGAGAGTGGGATGGATAAAACAGCGTCCCTCTTCATTCAGTTCTGTATCCGTCTTCTCGAGCTCACACCCAGAACAATATTTTGTTTTGTAGAGTTTTTTGTAGATGAATCCGTTCTTGTCACAGCGACGCCAAAATTCCTCGGCCGCGGCAACATGCTGCTTGTCAGTGGTGCGAATGAAGTGGATGTCATCGCTCAGACCAAGTACACTCTTCAGTTCCTTGAATTTGACGACATACCGGTCAACAAAGACCTGAGTATCCTCGTTGGAGTTAAATGCCTTTTGGTAAATTTTGACACCATGTTCATCCGTACCGGTATTGAAAAAGACCTCGTACCCATCGAGTTTTTTTGCCCGTGCAATGACGTCGGCGCGGATGATTTCCATGGCAAAGCCAATATGAGGGTCAGAATTGACGTACGGGAGCGTGGTGGTGATGTAGAAAGGCTTTTGGGACATATGGGATTAGTGTACAAGGAAAATGTGCATTAGGAAAGCGGCAGGGGTGGGCGAGTTCTTTTTGGTGACGAGGACATGTCCGAAACGAGCTGAAATTGCGAGGAATTTTGGTGTACCATGCTATGTCCCACACCAAAATGCCCGCAATTTCGCGAGTGAGTCCCGCAGGAACCAAAAAGAACTCGCCCACCCCTGCCGCGTACTTATTTACCTTCCTTCGCCACCGCTCTCTCTGCCCTTTCCAACTTCTTATATTTTTCAATATCGTGAATGTACTCCATGAACGCTGCCGACAACGGCACCGCGATCAAAGCGCCAAGCACACCCGCCAACTTTGCGCCAATAACCAGCGCAATAATCACCACGATTGGCGAGATACCAACGATCTTTTTGACCACCAACGGATAGATGAGATGATTCTCAAGCTGATGGATGATGAGATATATGCCCACAATCAAAAAACCTATGCCCGTTCCCCTATCAGCGAACGCCAGCAAAATAGCGGGGACAGACGAGACGATCGGCCCAAAAACAGGAATGATCTCCAAAAGGCCTGCTAGGACCGCGAGCAGTAATGCATGTGGTATGCCGACGATGATAAGCGAGACATAGACCAGCAGCCCGACAATGATGCCGAGGATGACTTGCCCCTGCAGCCAGAGGCCAATCTTGCGCTGGGAGCGCTTCCATAAATCTATGATGTAGTCATAATGCTTGACTGGTGTGACAATGCGCAAAAAATCGTCCACCCCCTCTTCCTGAGCCGCGAGATAAAATGAAAGCACTAAGATCAGGATAAGCCCCAGGAGTCCGCCGAATAACAGGCTGACAGTCTGGACGATGCTGTCGCTCGAACCGACGAGAAAATCTTGCAGTCCGCTGATAAGATCGGAAATTGAGACAACATGGGATGAAACCGTCGATCCTGTGGCCAGTGTCCCGGCATCTCGTACCGGATTCCACAACGAATCCAGTGATATCGTCTTGGGGATCGAGTCGAGCAATCCGACAGTATCTTTGACAACATTCGGCAGAAAGAAAATAATTACGCCGGCAATCGCGGCCGCGATGACAATATAGATGCAGATGACAGCGATAATGCGATGAAAATGGTACCTCTTGAGGCGGCGGATGACTGGTTCTATGGCCGAAGCCATGACGACGGCGGCCAGTATGACCAATAGAATATCCGACATGTAATACAGTGCAGCCAACACCACTAGAATCACAAAGAACCTGATGATGGTCCCGGTACTTATACTAAAGTGACTTTCTCGAGATGATTCCATGCTCGTATTCTAGCATACTAGATGTGCACAATGGACACCCGGACAGATACTCACGATGTGATAGTAAAATACTCCCTAAATGGCGTTTCGTCCTTGAACTTTCCTACAATGGCCATATCGAGGCCCGCATCAACAAAAACTTCTGTCGCCAAAGTCTGTATGTCGGCAGCCGTGACTTTCTGTATACGAGCCAATATATCATCAGGCAGTTCGATCTTGTGCTTGAGCACTTCCTGGTTTGCCGCATATTCAGCGCGGGCTTCTGATGTTTCGAGGCTCAGGAGCGTTGTGCCTGAAATATAATCCTTGGCCTTCTTGAGTTCAGCATCAGAAACCGGCCGATCTTTGAGCATCTTGAATTGGGCCAGAATCTCCTTGATCGCTTCATGGGCACGGCTCGAGTCGACACCCGCTGACACAGTAAAATCCCCATGATCTGTATTTGAATTTTGTGACGATCCAACGTAGTAACACATACCGAGCTCGTCGCGAAGACGCGCAAACAATCGCGAACTCATCCCGCCACCAAGGATCGCTGAAAGTACTTGGATCGTAGCAATACGTTTGTCGAGTATAGGAAAAGTGCGGAATCCAATCACTACGTGGGTTTGATCGGTCTCCTTGAACTTGAGCCTGATAGCGGGAGCAGTCTGCGATTCGACAACAGATACTTTTCCCTTTTTTGTGCCCGTAGAAATATTC
>JAHFMB010000046.1:0-2128 GCA_023269245.1 Candidatus Tayloriibacteriota bacterium | reverse complement strand
CCGCAACAACGACCGTCGTTGCCACTGCCACATAATGCGACGAGCGATATGCCACGAGCTGTTCTTTGGTATACGAGCGCACATGATCTTCGGTGCCTAGAACGCTCCATCCGGCGGGCTGACCCGGAAACATGAGTGACGCAAACACATCCTGCACGTCGCGCTGTGGCAAATCTTGATACATGCGGATCTCCTCGATAATAACTCCCTTCTCTTTCTCCATGTCTTCAGTTTTAAATACCGGATTAATATAGAGATCGGCAATAATGTCGAGAGCCTCATCAAACTTGGTAGCATTTACCTTTACGTAATATCCCGTACATTCCTGAGACGTAAATGCGTTGTAGTGCGCACCGAGCCCATCAAGCTCCCGCGAGATATCGCTGGCGTTCGGCCGTTTTGGCGTCCCCTTGAACACCATGTGCTCTAGGAAGTGTGAAATGCCATTGATCTCCTTGGTCTCGTATTTTGAACCAGTTTCAACCATGACAAAGACAGTCACTGATGGATTATCAGCCATCGGGATAGTCACAACCCTGAGACCATTATCGAGAACGGTTTTGGTGAATTTCATGATAGGACAAACATTACACGCCCGCCTTTTTCAAATAAGCGATAAGCTCCTGTTCTGCAACCCTTGCCTGCTTCCCCGTATCACGGTTGCGAACAGTCACACCCGCGCCTTTTTCCAAGGTATCAAAATCAACAGTCACACAGAATGGTGTGCCAATCTCATCTTGACGGCGATAGCGCTTGCCGATGTTGCCGTTGTCATCAAAGACCACTGCACCAAATTCCTTTTTAAGAAGTTTGAATACTTCTTGAGCCTTGTCGATAAGAGCCGGCTTGTTCTTGAGCAATGGAAATACTGCAATCTTTACTGGCGCAACTGACGTGGCCAACTTCAAATAGATACGCTTCTCTCCCCCGAGTTCATCTTCGGTATACGCATCAGTCAACACCGCCAATACTGTGCGATCAAGACCAAATGATGGCTCGATGCAATGCGGAATATAGCGTTCCTTTGTTTCTTCGTCATAATAAGACAGATTGACTTTACTGAATTCCGTATGTTGTTTAAGGTCAAAATCCGTACGATACGCAAGGCCGTACAATTCTTTTTTGCCAAAAGGATAAGCGAACTCAATATCGATAGTTCGTTTTGAATAGTGGGCACGATCACCATCGGGAACTTCGTAATTGCTTACTTTCGACGAGGTAAGACCTACATCGGCGATAAATGCATGCATCTCAGCCAAGAAATGTTCGAATGTTTTCTCCCAGTCTTTTGGATTGACGAAATATTCAATCTCCATCTGCTCGAACTCACGCGCACGGAAGAGAAAATCGCGCGGAGCAATTTCGTTCCTGAATGCCTTCCCTATCTGCGCCATACCAAAGGGAAGTTTCGGGTGGAAGGTGTCGAGGATATTTTTGAAATTGACGAACATGCCTTGCGCAGTCTCTGGACGCAAATATGAAACGGATGCTGAGTCTTGATTTGCCCCAACGTGAGTTTTGAACATCATATTGAATTGCTGTGCTTCGCCGAGCTGACCACCACAATCTGGACACTTCTTTGGATCAGCGAGTTGGTCTTGGCGGAAACGATGTTTGCACTTTTTACATTCAACCATTGGGTCTGCGAAGCCACTGACGTGGCCACTCGCTTCCCACGTGCGCTGATTCATGAGGAGGGCTGCATCAACCCCGTACATATCATCCCGGATCTCTACAAAGCGCCTCCACCACAGTTTACGGATGTTGTTTTTGAGCATCAATCCGAGCGGCGCATAGTCCCAGGTACCTGCTAGACCGCCATAAATCTCCGACCCCTGGAAAATAAAGCCCCTGCGCTTGCAGAGAGCAATGAGATTCTCCATGACCATATCCTCGGCAGATTCTGTGGCTTTTTTTGACATAGGGCCATTCTATACCAAATTATGGAAAATTAAAAATGCCGACCCCACCTTCCCGCGAAACCTGCCGGTTTTACAAGGAAAGGGGGCCGGCGGAGCTGGGCAAAGCTCCCACCAACATGGCCCAAAACAAAAATAAGAAATGTACAAAACGACAGCGTACTCGCTCCGTGCTGCGGCACCCTTGGCGGGGTAAGAACCGAGGCATG
>JAHFMB010000045.1 GCA_023269245.1 Candidatus Tayloriibacteriota bacterium | reverse complement strand
ATTATCGGTTGAAGGGTTCCAGGTGAGATCAATCTGAGATGAAGAAACCGCCGTTGCTGTCAAACCTGTCGGAATTGTCGGCGCATCCGTATCGACTCCATACGTTGTTAATGATGTTGTGAAGGTACTCTGTGCCTGTTGCGCCGCGAACGTACTCATCGGAGCAATCTGTGCCACAAACAATGCGACCATGATTGCGCCAGTTATTGATTTGATGAATGCGTTACGCATAATCGAAAGTGCTTTTCAGAGGTGTTAGAGTGGAATGACAGTAATGGTGGTCGTCGCGGTATATATACCGTCTACTTGAATATGACTACTTCCCGATGCCGCGCGGAAATTGAGAGTCGTCAGGATGCCGCTGGGATGATTTGCGGACGTGCGCGTGTCGATAGTTATCGGCGATGTTGATAGTCCATCCCAGCATGCCAACGTCACATCGCCTGAACCAGCACCGCACGTTCCAGAACCGTTGTCTTTGTAGCGCTGGGCAATATCCGTGCCTTCGGGGGTAAATGCGAACGATGAATTCGTCGCCGCATTGACGAAAGTAAAATCGGGAACCGCTCCGCTCGGAACATAATCAGCAAAGCTATCAAGCGATGAGACGAGGGCCGGCGAGGAGCTCGCGGTGATCGTGGCAGTATATCCAGCCGAGTTGTCCGTGGTTACCCTAAAGTTGGTTGATCCATTGGAAGTTCCACCGGTAACACCGCCAATGTTCGGAGACATAGTCACGTCACCCGCTGGAACAACCGCGATAACACTCTCCTGCATCTGCTGATACCCGGCTTTCATAACATAGTTGGTGCTTGAAGAGAGACCGGTAGCAACCTCTCCAAGGGTGTCCTCCGTAATAAACGACGCCGAACCCGATCGTACGCCGCCGAAGTTGACGCTATCGCTTTGTATCTTGTAGTTCGAACTCGACATTGCTTGTCCATATGCATCTTGGGCAAGAATGGATACCATCGCGATACAGGCGCAACAGACGGCGGCGTATTTAATATTCTGAGGGTTCGTAGTCATGAATTATCTACGCTTTTTAGAGACGATCGAGAATCGTGTCGAGATCCAGCGAATGCCTCCGATGATGATGATCAGGATAATGAGGATAATAACGATAATCTTCCAAGGAATGACCCAGAAGACTATATCAGCGGAATCGGTCAAGTTGTCGTAGCCGCGATTGATCTGCGCGTGAGCCACGTAACGGCCGAAGAGAAACGGCGGATTCCATAAGACCTCGCGGAAGCGAAGTGACTGCGGCATCGCAAACCATGCTTCGACATCGATACTGCCGACGGTTGAACCGAGCATGTTTTTGACTGCGATTGTAACGAATGGATTGAGGTGAACGTTTCCTTCGTTCTGATACAACAGGTTGAAGGAGACTGGATCGGAGTTCCAGAGCATCGTGCGGTTACCCGCAAGCGAAAATGCGGTGAGTTTACCATCGACCTGAATCGGTCCTTTGATGCGGACGAAGAATAGCGTGCCGATGCGCGTGATGATCGGACTCGTACCGACTGATCCGGATTCATTGTTTGTGGCGCCCGGCTTGGTGACCGTTCCCACAACCACGCTCCCGTACATACCTCCTGGCTGGGCATCCGCTGGGACGTTGATAGTCACCGAGATGCGCGCTTTATGTCCATGAGGGATATCGATACTGGTTGTCGAAATGCGGAGTGAATCGCGAAGCGAATACGGACCACGATCGTTGCCGAGCAACATGACGGGACGTTGTAGATCGCGCGATCCTTTGAAGTCTTCTTCGACCAAGGTGAACGTCTTTTCAAAACCGAGGCGGTTTGAGACGCTCAATTGGAACGTTCGCGACTCTCCTGGACTCATTTCAACATCTATTTTTCCTGGACCGACAACGAAGTCCTTGTACGCCACGTTGTCAGGTAATGCCTCCATGGATACTTGCGCATGCGCAGGGATACTGACGGCACAGATCATCACAATCGTGGACAGAGCTATCTGAATGTATCTTGAAGTAAGGGACATGTTAGTTGACTGTTGCCGTCAGTGTGGTCGTGGCGACATATGTATCATCCGGAATCACAGGACTCGGGTTTGGCATGATCTTGACGCGGAATTTGAGCGTCGTTGTCGCACCCGAAGCTGGAGTCTGGTAGTTACGGTTGATAATCGTAAGCGGAGTAGAAGTTGCACCTACCCAGCAAGCTCCCGCGGTATCGTTGGAACCTGTACCACATGTGTTCGTGCCATTGTCCTTGAAGAGGGTGGCAAGATCAGATGTCGTGGTGGCTTCGACGGTGTATCCGAAGTACGCCCTGTTCGTCGGTACGTTGAAGTTGAAGTCAGCTGCGAACGATGATGATGTGGCGTAGGCTGGAATGTAGTTCGTTGAACTAGCGTTACCAATCATGCCCAGTGATGAGCTGGCGGTCAGCGTCATGGTGTATCCAAGGTGATCGTTCGTCTGAACAATGACCTGGGTACCCCCATCAGATGTACCTCCGGTAATACCTCCCAATGATGGGCTCAGTATGACGTTCGAGGCTGGTGTGCTGAACGAGACTTCTGAGGTAATTGTTTGAGAGATGGTGAACTGACTTGTGGCCGTCGTTGCGCTCAAACTGATTGCCGGTTCAGCAAGCAGGAAAAGAACAGCGACGATGAGCAGCGCTGCAGATCCTTGGCGAACTGAACTGTTTATAAGCTTAATCATATAATTTTTTTACGTTAATAATATTCGACCTAACTGAAACATTCGTTTCAGTGGACTGAACCCTTCGAATAAGGCTCACTCCACTAACACGAAATCACGGCGGATTGCTCGTGGCTTTATCGCCGGATTTAACTGGTACTAATACGTACATAAAATCTTTTCCGTTCGACTTGCGGAAAACAGGAGTAATCACGCCGGCAGTACCACTCTGATCCGGATGAACAGCAACATCATCAGAGAACGTCGCGCGAAGCTGTTCTGTGCGGGCGGCATCTTGTGTTGGGTCACCGGTCGACGGCGCCACTACCATGCCGTACTCGGTACCCTGAACCGAAATCGGATCGGTTGTACGGACGGTCAGATCGCGACTCTTGATAATTCTGGCAACAACCGCATTGTACTGTCGTTCAAAAAAAGCAACGATAGCCTGGGCCGTCGAATATACTCCCGCAACAGATGAATTGTTAACCGCGACGTTACCTGCTCCGCCAATGTATGAGATCGTCATCGAAGCTGCAAAAACGAATATCGCCAAAAATACGACGGCAAAAATACCTGTGCGAATCGGGTGCGTAACTCCTTCATTGGCCGCAGCTGCACGAATCGATGATCGTGAGGCAACTGGATACGGAGAACGAACTCCGAGTTTAGTTGCTGATGTAGCGGTTGCAAATGATGACTGACGGGAAAGTTTGCGGAATTCTGCTTCACGTTGCTCTTGTTCAATCTTGCGCATATGAGCAAAGACTGACTGCTCCGTCACAAACCACGTATGACCGATCATTTTTGCATCGAGTTTTCCCGAGCGACAAAGCTGTCCTACATAATCCGCCGAGTATCCAGAAATCTCTGCAGCACGTCGGGCTGAAATCCTGCCGATTTCGTCAGCTGAGCTATCATCTTCTGGACCCGTTTTACTAGCTGCGGGTTTCTTGAAGTTCAATGCCCTATTTTTGAAAGATTCAGCAGAGGCTGAAATAGCCTGATGAGCGAACAAAGACTCCTCAGTTACGAACCATGTATGTCCAAACATTTTTCCCTCCAATTTTCCGGCTCGACAAAGCTGTCCGATGTAGTCAGAAGAATAATCCGAGACTTTGGAAGCTCGTTTAGACGAGATGTATTTTTTGCCTTGAAAAATAACGCTATGTTTCATGTGTCTCGTTTATAATTATAACTGACTTTCATCCAAAAAAATCCGTAAAAATTCTGTGGACAACTGACACATAGATCTCAAAAAAATGGTATTATATTTTCAGTTAGAAAGTAGCAAAAAATGGCCCCGATTTCGGTTTGGAACGACCTAAGTACCGTCTTTTTTGAGAAAAATGAATTTTTTTCTAAAAAATCACCGAAAAACGAAATTCATTTTGAGCCATTTTAAAACTTTTTATTTATTACATAACTTTCTTATCTTTAAACATTATAAACCTTATAAATATTGATATTTATTGCTATATGCTACTACTTAATTTATAATGTATAGTAAGGTTTACTAATCTATTAAATCTATGGACATAACCAACATAAAACTTATAACCATACAGCAGGCAGCCAAGATTCTTGGTGTTACCCCACTGACATTGAGGAACTGGGACAACAGTGGCAAGTTTGAGGCATCTAGGCACCCGATCAATAACTACCGAGTATACAAGCTGGCAGACATTGAGAAACTGCTTATGGAGATTGAGGCCAGCAAGGGTAAGCGCCCCAACAAGAAGCAGGTTCGCAAACTTGTGGTACAGCACCTCGAAGCCTAGGTTACCAGAATATTTTTAAGCAATAAAATAGGGGTTTGGTGAGATTGTCGAAGCACCGAAATACCTGTAAACTTGAGTAATTAGTGAAGCGATATTATGGAACAAGCATACATCCCTACAATCGGTTTGGAAATTCACGCGGAGCTCAAAACTGCTTCGAAAATGTTTTGCGCCTGCAAGAATGATCCTGACGAAGAAAAACCGAATGCAAATGTCTGTCCGATTTGTTTGGGCAATCCGGGCACACTCCCCGTTCTCAACATGAAGGCTATCGAGCACGTGCTCAAGATGGGTGTTGCGGTCAATGGTACCCTCGCCGACTTTACCGAATGGGATCGCAAAAATTATTTTTATCCAGACATTCCAAAAGGCTACCAGATCAGCCAGTACAAGTACCCTCTCGTCTCCGGTGGTGAACTTGCCGGAGTTGCACTTGAGCGCATCCATCTTGAAGAAGATACTGCACAGTCAACTCACGACACGCATCACAAGAGCTTGGTCAATTTCAATCGCGCTGGTGTTCCGCTCATGGAGCTGGTGACCAAGCCAGTGATTCATGATGCGGCGACCGCCGTTCGTTTTGCAAAAGAACTTCAGCTACTCCTCCGTTATCTCGGTGCCGGCGAGGCAAACATGGAAAAAGGTGAGATGCGTGTCGAAGCAAACATTTCTGTGGCCTCCCCTGCTGATACAGCCGCCGGCAAGTTCGGAACAAAGACCGAAGTCAAAAACCTCAACTCATTCCGCGCTGTTGAGCGTGCCATAGAGTTTGAGATTGAACGTCAGACTGCCATGCTCGAATCGGGCGAGAAGATTATCCAGGAGACACGTGGTTGGGATGATGGTGCCAACGAAACATATTCACAACGAACAAAAGAGAGTTCGCATGACTACCGCTACTTCCCTGATCCTGATATACCGAAGCTGAAACTTTCAGAGCTTGCTGCCTTTTCGGTTGAGACACTCAAAAAAGAGTTGCCGGAATCGCCATGGGTGAAGCGTGAACGATACAAGAAGGAGTATGCGATGACGGACAAAGAGGTTGCGGTGTTTGTCGATGATGACATGGGTATTCTGACGAAATACTTTGAGAATATACTGACCAAACTGGCCACACAGGATGAGAAGACGGTACGTCTTACTATCAACTACTTCCTTACAGATTATCTTGGTATTCTCAAGAAAGAGCATGGGGACACTTGGTCAGCCTATATTACGACCATCTCCCCTGCTCAGTTCGCCGAACTTATCAGCCTTATCGCGGCAGGCGAAGTCAATTCACGAGGTGCGAAGGATATTTTGGGTATTATGTTCAAGGAAAAGGGCGCTTCCCCAAAGAATCTGGCAGATAAACACGGCCTCATCCAGAAAAGCGACGCTTCCGACCTTGTTCCTATTATTGAAAAGGTCCTGGCCGACAACCAAAAAGCTGTCACTGAATACAAGGCTGGCAAGCTCGCTTCCCTGCAGTTTTTGACTGGCCAGGCTATGAAGGCCACTAAAGGTGCAGGCAATCCTGAGGTGGTTAAGAAGATATTGTTGGAGAAATTGCACTAGAAATTACAAACTTCAAAACGCAAACTACAAAAAGGAACAATAACGAGTTCCAATGGTTTGCGTTTTTAATATACAAATATGAATACAACAACCAGACCAATATTTGATCTAGAAAATAGAACGTTAGAATTCACAAAATTGATAAAAATCTTTATACAGAAATTGCCCAGAACTTTACCGAATATAGAATTCGCAAAACAGCTCATTCGCTCAGCTGGTTCTATTGGGGCAAACTATATTGAGGCAAATGAATCCCTAGGTAAAAAGGATTTTATTATGCATATAAGAATTTCTTGTAAGGAAGCGCGGGAAACAAAATACTGGCTTAATCTTATTGATACCGATGATGAGGAACCTCGACAGAAACTAATTCGTGAATGTTCGGAGCTTATAATGATCTTTGGCTCCATGCTACGCAATACCCGCAAGAATTGACTTTAAATCTTGTAGTTTTTGTAGTTTGCGTTTTGAAGTTTGTAATTTTTGTTTTACTTGAACCTCTTCACCAATTCCTCACCCAATTTCTTTATCGAAGCGTCATCAAGCACAGTCACCACGAGGATATCATCTCCGTATTTCTTGAGAGCCTTGTGAGCAGCCTTAATCTTTTTTTCATCAACCATATCTGTCTTGGTCAAAATAATAACCTCTTTCTTGTCGGGAAGCCCCTCCCCGTATTTTTCCAATTCGCGACGCACAGTGAGATACGCTTCTTTGATATCTTCATTCTCGAGAGAGACCAAATGGAGCAAGACCTTTGTGCGCTTCACATGGCGCAAGAATTTGTGTCCCAGACCCTTACCTTCTGAAGCTCCCTCGATAAGACCGGGAATGTCTGCCAATATGTAACCGCCTCGAAGAGCACCAAGATTTGGATCAAGTGTGGTAAAGGCGTAACTACCGACCTTCGCATGTGCCGCGGTCAGCGCATTCAACAGGCTCGATTTGCCTGCATTTGGCAAACCAATAAGGCCCGCGTCAGCAATCAGGTTCAGGTCAACCTTAAAATCAGCCTCATCTCCTGTCATACCGTCGGTAGATTGCTCTGGTTTAACATTGGTTGAGGCTTTAAAGTGCTCATTGCCGAGACCGCCGCGTCCACCATGAAGAATCTTGGAAACTTGGCCATCTTCGATAAGCTCAACAACGCGGCCCGACGAGAGGTTGGTCACGATGGAACCAATAGGTAAATCGATGTATTTGTCTTCCCCAGCCTTACCTTGCATACTCCAATTTGCACCATCTACTCCGTCCGTTGCCTTGAACTGCTTTACTGATTTGTGACGTGCAAGAATATTGATATCACGGACTGCACGAACATACACATCACCACCAGGACCTCCATTGCCCCCAGCTGCACCCGCAAACTCCTTGCCTTTTTCGTGGCGCCAACGGACAACGCCGGTGCCACCGTCGCCTGCTTTCGCATGGAACTGTAATTCATCAATAAAAGCCATAGTTAGTGAATTACCGAGTCATTATTGGTTTCTTGATCTGTTGGTATATCTGTAAAAGATGTTTTGTAGAGTTCAAGCAGGGTAAACAGCACAACAAGAATCACTGGACCCAGGACCAGACCAACAATGCCGAAGGTTATCAAACCACCCAGGACCGAGAGCAGTACAAGAAACGGGTG
>JAHFMB010000044.1 GCA_023269245.1 Candidatus Tayloriibacteriota bacterium | reverse complement strand
ATAAATTTTCTCAAAACGATCGGGAATGATTTTTATGCCACCCGAGTCCACAGATTTTCTCATCAATTCTTTGAGCGTGATTTGCTGACCACTTTGTACACCTGGAATAGCGGAATGAGCAAGAGTAAACGGCTTATTTACCGCAATAAACCATTGAAGTTTCGGTAACGGCTCAATAACGCCACCTGTTCGTTCAGCTGTTGCAATGTTCTGAGTAATATCTTCAGTTTTTTCTATAAGAGAATTCTCCTCAAGCCATGTGATGATAGCTTCGCGGGCAGGGGTAACCTTGAGTCCAGCAACAATGCCAGTACCGGGCATCATTTTTGCAAATTCATCAATAACCTGGATCATCGGAAGACTGTGACGCGATGCAATCTCAGCATCGGTCAAGCTGTGAGCAGGCGTAACACCAACAGCGCCCGTGCCAAATGCCGGATCAACAGCAGCATCACCCACTATTTTTATTTGTAATGCGGCCCCCGCAAAATCTACTTTGAATTCTTGACCGATATATTTGGCATAGCGTGCATCATCTGGATGGACAGCAACAGCTACGTCACCCACCTTCGTTTCTAGGCGCGTAGTCGCTATTGAAATTGGAAAATCTGTTGCGTATTTGAATGTATACAACTTTGCCTTGCGCTCCTTATAGACAATCTCGTCATCTGAGATAGTGGTCTGCCCTTTTGGATCCCAGTTCACGATACGGTGGCCACGATAAATAAGACCAAGATCGTACATAGTCTTGAAAGCAGTCCTCACCGCAAAATTTCTCTTGTCGTCCAAGGTAAACGCCTCGCGCGACCAATCAATAGATGCACCCATCTTGCGGACCTGATTGACGATGGTGTCATGACTCTCCTGCGCAAATGCATTGACGCGCTTGAGAAGTTCCTCACGACCGAGATCATGGCGTCGCTTGCCTTCTTTTTTCTCTATCTCTTTTTCTACTTTGGATTGCGTCGCAATAGCAGCATGGTCAGTTCCTGGAAGCCACAGAGTCTTCTTGCCCAACATGCGCTGATAGCGAATCATGATGTCCTCGATGGCCAACATCGCCGCATGACCCATGTGGAGTGTACCCGTCACGTTTGGTGGTGGTAAGACGATAGTATATGGTTCACCTTTTTGATTGCGCGGTGGCAACGTGTCCGGATTGAAAAAACCACTCTCCTCCCAGAGTTTGTAGATGCGATCTTCAGTAGATGCAGGATCGTAGGGTTTGAGGAATTTCTGATGCATGTGTGTACACTCTAGCAAAAATATGAGGAAAAATCACTCTAAACAAAAAACACCCGGTTACGGGTGCCTTTTGCAGTTAGGCGTATTATACTCAGAAAACGAGTATAGCTCCCCACTATGTTTACGGGTTATACGCGCTTAACATTCTTTGCGCTTGGGCCCTTCTGACCATCAACAACCTCGAAAGAGACCATGTCTCCAACCTGGAGTTCGTTGAAAGTAGTGCCGACCACGTCATTTGAGTGGAAGAAAAGGTCCTTTGCCTCGCCTTCGCGAGCAATGAAACCGAATCCTTTCTCAGTGAGGGTCTTGATTTTACCTTGCATGTGATTGAATTGAAATTAGACTAGTATTGCGAAAAAACCCGACGCGCTCTCTCGTGGAGATACTGTAGCACGCATTACCTTATTTACCTAACTTATGACTACTGTGGAATAGCTGTTGATACTGATCTCTTGTTCAGACGAGTATCGAGGCCCAGACGATCCATGCCATACACAAAGATAGAAAGAGTTGCCAAGGCGAGACCATAATCGCGCACAGCAATAGCGCTGGCACCCAAACTGAGGCTTATGCCGAGCAGGTGCAAACCCAGGAGAAGCGCAGAGGTGCGGGTAAAGAACCCTGCAAGCAAACATATACCAAAAACAATCTCAAATGCTCCGTTAAAGTGCACAAGCACCACAGCACTCAGTCCGGACATGCTCAACGCGAAATCCGGTACGAAGCTCAGCCAGGCAGCAGTGTTTATGAGTTGTTGTGATCCAAACCAAAGGAATATGAGCGACATGGCAATGCGTACGATAATAGGGGCAATCTCTTTGGTTGTTATTTTTGGCGTCATGTGTTTAGTAAGAGTTAAAATTGATTGTATAAGTGAACTGTACATTATTTTGCAAGATCACCGATCCTGAATGAAGCAAGTTCGCTCGCAGGACGTCGTTCTCCGCCATGCTGGCCATTGAATGCGTCAGAACCATCAATGCCGCAGAGACCAACGACCGCCTGGGTACCGCCTGGGTGCTCTGAAATCCATGAAGTGACATTGTAAACTGCACCGTTTATCGTGGTCCAACAATCAGTCTTAACATTGTGCCTCATAACATCAGCCAACGAATATGTCTTCGCGCCAGTTGTGCCCGTGTTTGAATTTATGGTTTCTACATTAGCGGACGTCCCAGATGTGGCTGGATTTTGTATAGCAGAAGGCATTAAAGCGGTAATCGCAATAACAATAATCACTGCAACAACCACAAAGATAATGACTGAAACGTATTTTTTAGACATAGATTAAATAGTTATGCGTACAGTATACGCCGGTGAAGTATACGAGTAAACTGGGGCGTTTGGTGCGCCTGAGTTGCGTTGCGAGTAGCCCTACGGGGAATCGCCCGCGCCTCTCGCCTCACCAGTTCGGCTCGGGCTGGGCACCGGCTCGCGGCCTCGCGTGCTCGCTCGGCATCGCTCCGCCGTTCGATTCCCAAGTCGCAGACGCAATAGCGTCTGCTCGATTTCTATCGAGCTTAGTTACAAAAGTAGTTATTGCCGTGTAGCCCTACGGGGAATCGAACCCCGCTTCCTGCCTTGAGAAGGCAGTGTCCTAGCCGATAGACGATAGGGCCATCCTCTGCTCTCGCATTCGCTCGAGCTACGGCTGGCAAGCCGCATCGAAATAAATTAACACGATTTTTACTTCTTTTCAAGCCACTCTTTCTCTTGGCGCACAAGAAGGTCTGCGACTTTCGACGAATCTTTCATCAACATCTTGACCGTGCGCTCCATACGGATGGACTGTGAACCTTTGATAAGCACCACATCAAAAGGTTTGACCAATTTCTGTAAAAATTCTCCCGCCTCAGTAGAAGTATCAAAGGAGTGAACGCATTCCGCTGCAAATCCTGCTTTGACCGCCTCATCTGCCGTCGCGCGTGAACGCTGACCGACCGTCAGGAGGACCTGTACAGCACCGAGAACTTCCCTACCAATCTTACGATGTTCTTCCGCTGAATACTGTCCGAGTTCCATCATATCTCCCAAGGCAGCTATTTTCGTACCCGAACACTCCAGCTCTTTCATGGTAGTCAGTGCGGACATGACTGCATCAGGAGATGAGTTGTATGTATCATCGATCAAGGTAACCGAGTCTCGACCAGCAATAATATTCATACGACCTTTTGGCGCATCGTAGTTGGTCAGGCCACGAACAATCGTCGGTACAGCCACATTTTTTGCCATACCAACTGCGGCAGCGGCCAATAGTGGGTACATGTATGATTTACCGACCAAACCATTGACCAAAATCGTCTCACTGATACCATTCATATCAAGTTTAAACGTAAAACCGGTAGGAATTTTCGCCACATGTGCGCCCATATCTGTGGTGGTGTCAGCAACCGCATATACAAATCGCTGATCACTGCCCTTTACCTGAGCCTGTTCGGAAGTGCCAAATGAAATAATTTTGACCCCCCTGTCCTTGACCCTGTCTGCCAGTGAAAGTACTTTTGGATTATCGGCAAAAAGGATTAATGTACCGCCATCTTTAACTGCTGTCGCAAGCGAAGCCTTTTCTTCAAATACTTCATCTGGTGATGCAAAAAACTCGACGTGAACAGGAGTTGAACTGACTTGTGTAATAACCGCAATATCGGGCTTGAGCCATGCGGCGATACGTTTGATATCATTGGGGTGATCGGCGCCGACTTCCAACACCAAGCAGTCTGGGTATTCATTCTTAAAAAGAATCAATCGTGCACCTTGGACAAGGTTACGCAGCCATCCAGAGACGCTACGCCACGCATTGGGCGCTCCTATGACCGTTAATGGCAAGCCTGTCTCACTATTCATACTCTTCTGACTCTTGCGTACATAACAAATACCGGTCCCGTCAGCGTTGCAGAGATTGGAATTGCTCAAGACGCTATAGATGGCGTCCTTGGTCGAAGTTTTACCAACACTACCGGTCACGGCCACAATAAAAGGCTTGTATTTGGCGAGAATGAGGCGAGATTCGAGTGTCAGCCCTGCAACCACGATGTTCTTGAAGAAATTCATAAAATTAGAATTAGGATTTATGATTTAGGATTTAAGAATGACTTTGATTTTGTTATGAGACCTTGAAGAAGTTTATGCGTCACATTTGATTGGCCCACTAAGGAATTAAAATCATTCACATTCAGATATCCGACATCTCGCGCAATCAGAATTTGGTCTTTTAGCTCTACGGGCGACCCTTGAGCCTGATAGTAAAAATGAATTTTTTCTTTGTATCCTTGACGACCAAATCCTTCTGCCACATTTGCCGTCACAGAAGAAGCTGCCCTCCTCATTTGACTAATAAGTGAATACAATTCATCCTTTGGGAAACTTTTTGTGACCTTGTATACCAATATAACAAGAGTATGGCCTTCTTGCCACACTTTTAAATCGGTAAATGACTTAATCTTCGCGGAATGGAGCGTTGTTTGCATTCCTAAATCATAAATCTTAAATCCTAAATCTCCTAATTACCTATCCGGCGGCACATTGTAATAATCAATCAAGAACTTGGTCAGCTCACTAAACGGCTCCACCAACGTATCAGAGGCATACTGCGTACTCTTGGGATATTTTTGATATAGAAACATAATGAATTTCGGATCATAGGCCGGGAAATACGCCACGAATGAGTGAAGATAGCGGTCGGCATAATAGGTCTTGGTTGTAGGGTCGGCAATCTGCGCCGTACCAGTCTTTGCCGCAACACTATAATGCTCCATCTTGAACTGACCCTTACGAAGGGCTTCGTCCACCGCTCTGACCAGCATGCGCGTCACGTCCTCAACACTTTTTTGTTTGAACACCTGCACAGCCGGTTCAGGCATCAAGGTCTTTTTGGTTCCATCCATATAGTCAATCTCATCAACCAAGCGTGGCTTGATCAGTTTCCCCTGATTTGCGAGAGACCCCAAGGCACGGACAATGGCAATCGGCGACAAAGCGATACCTTGTCCAAAAGACATCGTAGCGATTTCCACATCACGTGCAGATTTGAGGTTTGAGACGAGGCCGGCAGTTTCGTTTGGCTGCTCGATACCAGTCTTTGTTCCAAATCCAAACGAGGTAAAGTATTTTACAAAATCATCTTTTCCTATTTTAAGCGCAACTGTTGCCGCACCGATGTTGAGTGACTGACTCAAGATTTCTTGCACCGGCGTATGCGGACCACGCGCTTTTCCATCGAAGTTAGAAAACTTCTTGCCGTTCAAGGTCATCGTTCCGGTATCGTCATAGGTAAATGCAGTGGTGATTGCCCCCGTATCGAGACCAGTCGCAATAGTAAGCGGCTTCATAATCGAACCCATTTCATAGGCGTGTTCGGCGAGTGGATTTGAGAGCACCGACACATCCTTGAGCGTGGAAATATTATTTGGATCAAAATCCGGTAGTGCCGCCATTGCAATAATATCCCCGGTTTTGGGATCCATGATAATGCCGCCGATCTCTTCAGGTTTCCATTGAACAGCAGTCTTGGCCAGTATTTTTTCAAGAAATGCCTGGACCGTCGGCTCAATCGTTGTAACCACATCTCCATGTGAAGAATCCCCATCTGAAGAATCATATATATTTGTAAAGAGCTGAGCGAACACATTTGTCGAAGTATCCTGCGGCCTGCTCAGGATATTTTCATACGCGCGCTCGAGCCCATAGCGACCTTCGATGGTGCCGTTGCTCTCGCCAATAATACCGAGGGTGTGTGACGCTAGAGTACCTCCCGGATATGAGCGAACTGCTTCCTTATTCACTCCAATACCAGTTAGCTTGAGTGCGCTGATCGATTGCGCAACCGTGACATCAGTCTTTTTTGACAGTTCTTCGTACGGATCATTTGCCCGCATGGCCTTTTGTATGAATTGATCCCGATCAATCTTGAGATACTCGGACAGGGCCTGGTATGTATTCTGCGGATCCTTGATAAGCTTCGGACTCATGTATATGGAATAGTTGGACGTCAAAGTCGCCGCCGTCGGGTGAGTGCCATCTTTAGCTGAGAACAAGAGGGATCCGCGATCAAAAAGCGCTGAAACTGGTTTGACGTATTGTTTCTGCGCCTTGGCTGCATATTCGGAGCCATGCGTGATTTGCAGTCCATACAAAGTAATCCCGAGACCGCATGCAGCCACGACAATACCAATCAATATGAGACGTGCTCGAAATCGCTGTTTAGAGTTCATGACCAGCCAAAGCAATGCGTCCGAGTGAAGCCGTTCGGGAAATGAACGCGCTGACTTTTCCCTGTTCAAAACCGCGCGCACTCAATGATTCAGGGGTGATTGTGTGTGAAATGGAGATATATTGCGTGTCGAGCTTGCTAATAGCAGTATCGAGAATCGCCGTTTGGGCCGTGACTTGCCGCAATGCAAGTGTATGGGAAATGACACGGTACAGATTGGCTGCATAAATGAGTGCGCACACCATGGACGCAGCCATGAGCGCCAGCGAAATCTGGCGTCGATATCCATAGAATGTGGTGTATGTGTGTGCGATTGCTTTTGTCATACTGTTTTTTCGATAATTCTCAATTTGGCGCTTCGTGATCGCGGATTCTCCGCCCTCTCCTGATCCGTTGCGACAAGCGGTTTCTTTGTAATAATTGTTGCTCCTTCTGTTGCTTTTTCTTTATAAAAATCTTTGACGATGCGATCTTCTAAACTATGAAATGAAATGACCTGCATACGTCCTCCTTTGTTCAGTGCTACGTACCCCTTTTTCAAACCTTCCTTGAGTGCGTTCAACTCGTCGTTGACTGCTATGCGTAGTGCCTGAAACGATCGCGTTGCCGGGTGTATCTTTCCTCTCCTATAGAATCCCGGGACACATGATGTGATGATTTCTGCGAGTTCACCTGATGTTTCAATATGCTTTTTTTCCCTATAAGCAACGAGTGCGCGTGCGATCTTGCGTGCGAACCTCTCTTCACCGTACCCATATATGACATTCGCAATATCCTCTTCCGCCCAGTTATTAATAATGTCCTTTGCGGTAAACGGATACTTCGACGGGTCGCCCATAGTCATGAGCAGCGGCTCATCTTTTTGGAATGTGAATCCTCGGCCAGAGTTGTCCAACTCATCGGACGAAATTCCTAAATCCAAGAGAATCATGTCAACGCCAGTCAGATTATTTGCTGCAAGAACCGTGTCCATGGTGCGATAATCTTCATTGGCAAGAATGATTCGTTCTGCCTTACCTTCCAATATCTCGTATCCCCGCTCTATAGCTTCAGGATCGCGATCAAGACCGACTACTGTTATCATGCCAGTACATGCCTTGGCAATCGCTAGAGCGTGTCCTGCGCCTCCCAGAGTGCCATCAAGGTAGATGGCGGGTCCTTTGCCCGTTTGTGGCGCAAAACCCTCAAGCACTTCATGTAAAAGAACAGGA
>JAHFMB010000043.1 GCA_023269245.1 Candidatus Tayloriibacteriota bacterium | reverse complement strand
TGATTTTTTTAACGAAATCAACGAATGTTCGTGCGTACATTGGCATAGCTGTAAATTCAGCTTTCTTATTCCATGTAACATCTACACAGATTGGTGTGATGCCGACCTGCTTAAAATAACTTCCAATGAGCTGATATGGTTTGTTCGAAGTCTTTTCAAGAAAACCAGGGATAATGTAGACAATTTTTCTCATTGATAATATGCATTCTAACAGATAGAGCCACTATTGCCAGTTATTTCTTCACACCTCGTAATAAAAACTGCAAACAATGTCAAGATGCTTAAACCTTTGTAGCCCTACTTGACAAAAAACGACCACGGAAGCACCATTCAATTCAGATCTATCGAAACCATGAAAATACCACATCACATCGGCGTCATACCCGACGGCAACAGACGGTACGCGCAAGTCAAGAATATCTCTCTTCTACAGTCCTACATGAGAGGGGCGGATGTCGCCCTCAACACGATCGAATGGGCGAGAAATGTGGGCGTGAAGCACATCAGCTTTTTCGGGACCTCCAACGAGAACGTGCTTCGCCGGCCTGTTTCAGAAATGACAGCCCTCCGCAAGGGTGTGCTGTACTTCTGCAAAGAAGTCTTGGCATCGAACACCCAGCTTCACCTTGTCGGCGACATACGCGGCATAGCACAAACGCCAAAAGAAAGGCGTGAGTTCCTCGCCTTACAAGGAGGCAAATATACTTCGGGAAATTTCGTAGTTCATGCCGACATCAACTATTCAGGCGAGATTCGTTCGGAACTACGCCCTCTCTTTCAAGCGATCAAGCGGCACGGACTTGACCGAGTGCGACGATCCCCTGAAAAATTCATCTCTTCAGCCGGCGTACCACCGGTCGATCTGGTGATACGGCTTGGCGGCAAACCACGCTTGAGCGGCTTCCTTCCTTTCCAAACTACCTATGCTGAACTCTATTTCCGAGATGAGCTTTGGGGATACTTCAACAACGTCATGTTTGCGGAAGCATTGGAATGGTTCTCAAAACAAGACAGGTCCATGGGAACATGAGACACATTCGTTTAACGCGGCACGGTTCGCCCTGCCGCTTTTTTATACTTGAAATATTTCTACTAACTAGACCGAACTAATTTTAATATTAAAAAGCCCCGTGATGCACGGGGTGATATCGCTCTCGATTGGTCACGGTTAACGCGGCAAATCAATAGTGAATATCCGAGTAAGATCTTCGAGTAAATTCAGTTCTTGCATGGCGAACATTATTTTCTCATCTTTCCCGTAAAGGGACTTGATCACCGTCCACCGAGTGAGCCGACCCTCAAAAGGTTGTCGGGAGAATTTCATTCCTACCGGCGGCTCCCCTTTGGAAGAAATCTCACAGAGACGAATCACCTTTCCTCGGCGCGCGATAACGAACCACGGACCAGTTTTGTGTTGCTTTTCAGCCATATAGACTCTTTCTCAATCTTGGTTAAACTGAATAGTGCCAACTAACTATATACTATCATAGACGTATAAATTCAATTTGACTTCTGCATTCAAAAAGGTACATTTTAGTGGAACAACTCAACCGAAAGGTGCAAGATGAAGATATACATTCAGCTGCGCCGTCGGGCATCAGCTGTTCTTTTGAAATTAGAAGCCGTCACAAAAACCAACCTCCCTGCTTATGCGGGACACGATTCATCGGATCGAAAGGTACCGACGCGCTGGCAATTGATTGTAGCCTGCAGACCACATACTGGTTTGTTCGCCTGTATACTCACCATAGTCGGTTTCAACATACTCAAGTGCCCACTTTTGCCTACAATTTTCTTTGCATCAGCATTCTGTGGAGTTACCTTGAGCATCATGACCTTCAACGACCTCATGGATACAGACCGTGATGTGAAGAAGAGCAAAACGTTTGCTTTGTGCCATCCTTGGCATATGTTCAAAACTTGGAAATGGATCAGTATCATCACATTGTTCATCCTCCTTATCACATCGGTGATGTGGTGGAAACTCGCATTGTTCTGCGGAGTTATATGGAGCCTGGGCTTAGTCTATTCAGTAGAAAATCCCTCCTACCCATTTAACAACCTACTGGTTGCCGTCTGCTCGGCATCGCCAGCGCTGGTCGGGATGATTCAGGCGGAGCGCTGGGACTCGAGGATACTACTCCTGTTCTTCATTATTTCCGCCACAATCCTTGCAATGGAAACGGTCAAAGACATGCAGGATAAAGTGGCCGACGTCGGTCACAAAGACACACTCGCAACTCGTGTTGCGTGGCCCGTAGCGACAATGCAGGCAGTTCTCCTTTGTTATTTGCCGATTATAGGGCTACTACTATACCCAAATAGGTCAGTGGCGATACTTGGATATGTGTTCGGCATAATTGTGTTTTTCCTGGGACTATCATTCACTCGAGAAAAAGAACTTCTCAAGGCAGAAAAGGTTGGAGATTTGTTTCTAGCGGCATTACTGCTTCTGCTTCTATGCACTCACTAGCCTGGCACGGATCAATGTATGGTCAGCGTGCCATTTTTTATTTGACATTTGTCCACTCTAGTCATAGCATGTGGCTAGGACTACAGCATCAATGAAAACCCAGGTGAATTATGAACGAAACACCCGTGCAGATACTTGAGGAAGGACCCCAGATCAATACACATGTGTACGAAATTTTGTATTCCCTCATCCAAATCGGGGCCGAGATTGTAACATTTGAATGGAACGGCACAGAATACGTCGCTTGTATCCAAAAAGGAAGAACTCTCGACGTGAGAGAATACAAGCACTTGCGGGGACCTTTGGCCGATTCGATCATCCATTGGTTTGCACGGGCTGTAGATGCTCGCTTAGGTATTGATCCGATCGTACGCCATGGAAATTTCTCCATGAAATTCGCCAAAGCGCCCTGGAACATGGAGGTAGTCTTCATTCCTAGTTTTGCGAAGCGGGCATCAACATTAATTCGTCCTGCGCCCATCGTCGCGATAATCTTTTCCCAGCCAGCAGAAGGGACAACTTGAGCGGCACGTGACACTGCAACATTCATGAGGCGGACTCTTCCGGTCCGCTTTTTTATTTTGTCCGTGTCAACTTCTACGTTCTAAAACTGATTTGCTCAATCAGTCTATATTTAGTATCATTACCCCATACAGAAATTGTTGCGGCCTACCACTTTCATGACCCCCGACCAGCTCGCCCATCTTCGCCATACGCTCGCTCATCTCACTGCCGCAGCGGTGCTTGAACTTTTTCCTGACACAAAGCCAACCATCGGTCCTGCCATCGATAATGGTTTTTACTATGACTTTGAGTTCAAAACTCCCATCACCGAAAAGGATCTCAAGGATATAGAAAAGAAGATGCGCAAGCTCCTGCCTTCATGGAAAGAAATGTCAGGCAAAGAAGTCTCGGCCGACGAAGCTCGTGCCGCATTTGCGGGTAATCAGTACAAACTAGAACTCATCGACGAGATTGTGGCCAAGGGCGAGAAGATCACTCTCTACACTGCGGGCAAATTCACTGACCTCTGTCGTGGTGGACACAGCGAGAGTCCTGCAAAGGATATTCCGTCTGATTGTTTCAAACTTTCACGTCTTGCTGGTGCCTACTGGCGCGGCGATGAAAAGAATACCCAGCTCACCCGTATTTATGGCCTCGCCTTTGCAACCAAGGAAGAATTGGAAGCCTACGAGAACATGATCAAAGAAGCGGAGAAGCGCGATCACCGCAAGCTCGGCAAGGAGCTCGACCTATTTGAATTTGATGATGATGTAGGTCCTGGACTTCCCCTCTGGCTCCCCAACGGCGCCGCTATTGTCGAAGAATTGGAAAAGCTCGCCAAGGAAACCGAATTCAAGATGAATTACGTCCGCGTGCGTACACCGCATATTGCCAAGGAATCGATGTACCTCAAGAGTGGTCACCTTCCGTACTATGAAGAGTCCATGTACCCTCCGATGGAATATGAGGGCGGTAAATACTACCTCAAGGCCATGAACTGTCCGCATCACCACAAGATATTTGCCGCTCGCCCAAAGAGCTACCGCGACCTTCCATTACGCTTGGCCGAATACGGCACCTGCTACCGCCACGAAAAGTCCGGTGAACTCTTTGGCCTCATGCGCGTACGAACCTTGCAGATGAATGACGCGCACATGTACTGCACTGAGGAGCAATTTGCGGGCGAGTTCCGCGCCGTCAACGAAATGTATCTCAAATACTTCAAGATATTCGGTATTGAAAAATTCATTATGCGTTTCTCCACTCATGACCCAAAGCGTCTAGGAGAAAAGTTTGTCAATGAACCAGAGCTCTGGAAGAAGACCGAGGATATGGTTCGCAAGGTTCTCGTTGATTCCAAGATTCCATTTGTTGAAGTACCAAATGAGGCAGCTTTCTACGGCCCCAAGATTGACGTGCAAGTCTGGAGTGTTATCGGCCGTGAATTCACCCTGGCCACAAACCAAGTCGACTTTGCGCAGACCCGACGTTTTGAACTTACCTACACAGACAAGGACGGCTCACTCAAGACTCCTCTCTGTATTCACCGCGCACCACTCGGCACCCATGAGCGCTTCATTGGATTCCTCATTGAACACTATGGTGGCAACTTCCCACTTTGGCTTTCACCTATCCAAGTTCGTGTTATTCCAGTTATGGAAACCCACTATGATGCCGCCCAAAAGATTCATGATGCACTTCGCACAGCTATGATCCGTTCCGAGATAGATCTCTCAAACAGTGGCTTTGGCAAAAAGATTCGTAATGCAAAAAATGACCGTACATTCTACACGATCATTCTGGGAGACAAAGATATTGAAGCTGGAAAAGTCACTCTCGAAAGTCGTGACAAGGGTCAGATCGGCCAGATGAGTATTGAGGAGGTGGTGAAGAAAATGGCGGATGAGATACGGGAGCGCGCATAATATATTCAATAAAAAAGAGAGGGCCGACTGATGCGTTTGCAACAGCCGGCCGGGGGTGGGATCAATGGTAGTCGTATGGAGCGGAGTGGTAACAAGCCACACCGAGGGTTCCACACTTACGACAAGGCGAAAATATTTAATGAACTACTTACTTACCTTATCGTGTCTATAGTATAGCACATGATTATATATTTGTCAAGCATTTTCGTTGATACTGTGTAATATGTGCAAAATAACCCTTTGTAGAGCCATATTTTGAGCCATACAAAAACCGCTCTTCCCTTTCGGAAAAAGCGGTGCGCACACTACACGGGTAGCACGCAAACTGACCTCATTCTTCACCATCCGCAACCTCCTGAGCACGCCGTTGTTCGTAGTGCCTGAGCAACTTCACAAACTGCGGGCAGCTTGCCGTCATCTCGTCTAATGAGCCCGAGGCGACGATTCGACCCTCATCAAACATGACGATGCGATCGAAGTGACCGAGCAGATGCAGCCCATGAATCGAGGCAATGATTGTCTTACCTGCAAATTCCCGAGCAATGCTGTGGTAAATCAACTCTTCGTTGACGCCATCAACATTGCTGGTAACTTCATCAAGCAAAATGAGTGACTTGCCCATGCATGCCAGAAGTCCGCGTGCCAGGGCCAAGCGCTGCTGCTGGCCGCCGCTCAAGTTGACTCCCTTTTCATTAATCCGAGAATCAAGTCCGTGCGGCAATTGTTTGACCGTGTCGACGAGACCAACCCAGGACAGGCACCGCCAGATTCGTTCTTCACTGTAATCTGCGCCCAGCGTTATATTTTCACGAATTGTCGTCGCGAATATCTCCGGCATCTGCGGAACCAGGGTGATGGCCCTGCTGATACCGTTGAATCGATCCGGGATTGGCGCACCATCGACAGATAATTCAATTGAAGCCGGTTCATACAAGCCGCGCATGAGTTTCATGAAAGTGGTCTTGCCACTTCCACTCTTACCGACCATGGCAATGCGTTCGCCCTTGCGGATAGCAAGAGACACATTGTCCAAATGGAGATCGGCCCCACTGGGACCGTGGTACGAGAAACTGAGGTTGTTGATATCAAGACGTTGCCAGACCTCTGGCAAAACATGATTGACGAGACTGGTCTCACGGAAGTCCTGAGACAGGAGTTCGGCATTGAGAACCTTCGCGTGTCGCTGAATCATTTCGCCGTACATGCCGGTAAACCGGAAGAAGACATCGCCGACCTGGTCGAGATACCTGATAAGCAAGTACAAGCTGCTCAGTAGAATGGTCTGCGCACTATTGAGCTGCATGATGCAATAAGTGATGAGCACGATGCCCGTCATACAGCTACTGCAGAAACTTACCAGAAACCACTTGGTCTCGATCTGAATACTATTCTTCTTGTACAGGGCGAACGGCTCATCAATTTTCCGAGATATTGCATTGTACACGAGCTGCTCAACGCGCAGAATAATGACTGTAGTGATGTTGCTGATGGCATCAATGACGCTTTTGGCGATATGATTTTCCATGCGATTCAACATCTTGTAGTTTGCGATGATTCGCCGGTCGAACTGCATGGTTATGACCACGGTGCAACCGATCATGACCAGTACAATAATAGCTGAGGGCCAACTGACGTAGGCCAACATGCTATAACTAACGACGAGCTGCGCGATAGATGAGATGACATTGAATGACTCCGATGAAAAGGCGTATTGGGCGTTGGCCCCCTTTTCAACTTGATCAGTCGTCTCACCCGTGTGATGTTCGGCATGCCACGATAATGGCAGACCAAATACACCTTTGAGCAGAAATCTGCGGTAGTTCGCACGAACACCATATGCATTGATGCGTTCAGTTACACGGGCCGGGCCATGAAAGACCCAGAAGGCGATGTTGAACAAGCTAATCAGTGCCAGGTTCCATCCGATGATCATCAGGTTATCTTTAGTGACGCCCTGTTTTTGGATGGTATCCATGATCCGCGCCATAAGGAGCGGCTGACTAATGAGCGCAATTGAGTTAGCGATAAGGAAGAGTGCCCAATACAGCACGATCTTCCATCGACTGTCCGAGAACCGCCACGTTTGACTGAAAAGGTGGACAAGCGGGTTGCGCGTATCCCCCAGTCGGATTTCTTGTGTGTGCATTCGTTAGATGAGTTGAGGTTGAGTGTGAAGTTTGAAAGGTGCAAAAGAACTAAGAACGCCGCGACTTGCGCGGCGTTTTCAATATTCAACGGAGAGATTAAATACTATATTCAACGGAGAGATTAAATACTATGAACGCAGCGCAACACGCCCGCAGTAAGAGCGGTTGAGTCCTTGCCAAAAAGCTGGGAAATCGTGTGTGTCATTGTGGTTTTATATTACATTACCTCGGAAGGATGTCAAGGGTATTAGTTTCTAGATATTAAATCCATTTCAGTTTTTCTAAAGATGCTTTAACTTGCTCAAATATCTTCTGATGCCCTGAGGCGTTGGGATGTAAACCGTCATCAAAGTCATCATTGTCCAGTAGGCCAATTTCTATAAACGGAACATTATTCTTTGCACATACATCCTCCATAATTGCACTGTATTTTTGTATGTTTTCATTCGTGTAATAGATATCTACCCATGACACTGGCATGGTCTTGGATTCGTCGCAATTTTTAAGATCCATAAATGCAATCCGATCAGTAATAGTTCGCGACTTTTTGATTATTTCCTCCAAGTTCGTTTTAAATTTTTCCGTTGATACCCAACACGTTCCATTCACACCTTTATATGACGCGTCGTTACCTCCAGTCTGAAAGAGAATCGCCTCAGCCGCGCGCGCCTGTGCCTCATGCTCAAACCGTTCCAAAATTGTTTCAGAATTTCCACCTGAAATACTTTGATTATATATCTCCACATAATTTTCATCTCGATTGCCCACATGCAACCATAGACGATTTACCCAACCGCCTTTTTCCATATCCCAGGCTCCCCAAGCGGTACTATCTCCAAATATACAAATTGATTCCGGGTATTTCATACCAGCATTATGCCACATCTCTTCATCTCCAGCGAATCTACATTGTTTCTCCATCATTTCTTCATTTCTATTTGATACAGTCGGCAGGTGGGAGGAATTTCCTCTCCACGT
>JAHFMB010000042.1 GCA_023269245.1 Candidatus Tayloriibacteriota bacterium | reverse complement strand
CAACAGATGTTTGAGTAGTGGCTCACGATGCGTAGTCTCGGCGATGTACGTTAGCATAACCTCGCGGACTTGCTCAGGATCAATCTCATCGATGTAGATGACGATAAATGGCATGAGCAGTTTTCGTGATTTGATGATAAGTTTTGGAGGAAATTCGTCATGGGGCACGCAGAATGACTCGAGCGTCAGGAAAGGGTAGAGAACATCGTCGGCTAGAATGCCGCGGTCGTTGATCTCGTACGCTACGATGCGTGCCGGACGCGATGCGTGCAACACAAGTGCCACGGCGGCAACGATGACAAAGATGCCCGTCACGACATTACCGAAAATAAAAGCCACCGCGGCAAGAGCGAGTGTAATGATGCCGACCGACCAGTACCAATCAGGTTTTTTTTCCGTGTAGAGATGTTCGGGCGCATTCCACGAGATGAGAGCTTCGGTTGCCATGGCGACATTATACCACGGGAGATTTTCACCGGCGTGAATATGTGTGCACAATATATTATCGGCGGATGGGGTGAGATTCGAACTCACGGTCCCCTTTCAGGGACGACGGTTTTCAAGACCGTTGCTTTAGACCACTCAGCCACCCATCCAGATGGTCCGCTCATCATAAAGGAAAAAGGTTAGTTTCGCAACGCATTTGCCCCAATTTTATGATATTGTTGTCCCATGAGGATACTCGGCATTGATTATGGAACCAAGCGCATCGGTGTGGCTGTTTCGGATGAGACGCGCACCATCGCTGTGCCTGTGGTAGTGGTGAAGAATTCTGACCTTGCCGTGCGGGAGATAGTGGAGATTGCCCGCCAGCATGAGGCGGAAGAGATTGTGATAGGCGAGTCACGCGACTACAAACAGCAACCGAATGCCATCTTCGAGGAAGCAGATGAGTTCAAAAAAGCGCTTGAAGCCGAGGGTTTTACTGTTTATTTGGAGCTTGAATTCATGACGAGCGTCAACGCCGAACGACACCAAGGCAAAACCGCGCTGACGGATGCGAGCGCAGCCGCGCTTATTTTACAGAGTTACCTTGATCGAACTAAAGGATAGGCATGGTTGCTGATTTCGTGTATCATAGCACTCATGATTACCTATGATGATTTTAAAAAAGTGGAAATAAGCGCAGGGAAGATCATTTCAGCAGAGAAGATTCCTGACACAGACAAACTATTGAAATTAGTGGTTGATTTTGCGGAATCCATTGAGACGACGCGTGAGGACGGCTCAAAAATGTCCATCACAAAACCGCGCCAGATAGTTTCTGGCATCTCGGCCTATTTTCCAGACCCTGGAGTGTTGGTAGGGAAAACGTGTATGTTTGTCACCAATCTTGAACCTCGCATCATCAAAGGGTATCAGAGCAACGGGATGCTATGCGCACTTTCCACTGATTCAGGATCCTTCTCTCTTCTTGAACCGAACGCTTCAATACCTCCCGGTACACAAGCGAAATAAATCATTCTCGTACCCATTCATGGAATTTTTTCACGCATTACTCGAACCGCAGGCGCTCATCATGACGCTTGGCACACTCGGTGTCATCGGCATCATCTTTGTCGAGACCGGACTATTTTTCGGGTTCTTTTTTCCCGGCGATTCGCTTTTATTCACTGCGGGGTTTCTCGCTTCGCAGGGGTATATTTCTTTCTCATGGCTGCTGGTCGGTACTTTTCTTGCGGCCATCATCGGAGATAGCGTCGGATACGCATTTGGAAAAAAAATAGGGCCGGCCCTATTCTCTCGGGAGGATTCCGTTATTTTCAACAAAAAACATATTACGACGGCGCAACATTTTTACGAAAAACACGGCCGTAAAACTATTATTCTTGCCCGTTTTATTCCAATCATCAGGACATTCGCGCCGATTGTCGCCGGGGTGGGTGCAATGCCGTACGGCACATTCGTCCTGTTCAACATAATTGGTGCATTCATATGGACCTGGGGCATGCTGTGGCTTGGGTATGGCCTTGGCGCTCTCATACCAAATCCGGATCGCTACGTGCTACCCATAGTCATAGCCATCATACTCGTCTCGGCGGTTCCGACGTTCATCAAACTCTGCAGGGAGTACCTGGCTCGATCCTAGCCGTTTCGTCAGCTCCATGGAGTGAGGTATAATATCCTCATGTCGAGCTCGTTATTCTTTAAACTATTTCCGCCGCCGGCCTTCTTGGCTATGCCGCATGCTGGTTTGGACATTTCCGATGATGCCATCAAGTGCATTGAATATCATCGTTCATCCCGCGGTTTGGTTATTTCAAAATATGCCACTATAGAATTGCCGCCTAGTCTTGTCGATGGAGGGGATATCAAGGATGAAAAACAGTTTGTCGCTCTTCTCAAAGAGTTTGCTACCACCCACGCACTCGGCTACGTCAAAGTTTCTTTACCGGAGGAAAAAGCGTATTTGTTCCAAACGGAGGTTCCGAGCGCGAACTTCAGTTCGATTGCCCAAAATATCGAATTTAAGCTCGACCAAAATGTCCCGCTGTCTGCAGCAGATGCTTTGTTCCAGTTTGACCTCATGCCAAAATCGGTTGCCGGTGAAAATCTGCGCGCGAGCGTATCAGTCGTGCCGCGGACGTATGTCGAACATTACATGGCGTTGCTCCGTGAAGCGCATCTCGAGCCCGTCGCTTTTGAAGTTGCGCCAAAGTCGATTGTAGCCGCGTGCACGCCTACCCACGAGCCCGGCACCAGTCTGATGGTTCATGTGATGAAAAAGAAAACCGGTCTGTACATTGTCTCCGAAGGGGTCGTCTGCTTTACCTCGACTATCGGATGGGGTAGTGACGAGCTTGCGTCCGCAGAAACTGCCACAGTACCAAACACCCTTATTACAGAAATCAACCGCGTGTATTCATACTGGCTGACGCGTCCGGATGTTCACACCGGGATTTCCTCAGTGGTGGTTGTCGGATCCCGCGCCGAAGCGTGCGAGCTTATGCTGCGCAGCCACGGTGGTGAAGCCGTTTCCCGCAGCGTGCTGCCTAATGTGTGGCACAATGCATTCGATATAAATACATATGTGCCGCCGATAACACGGGCCGAATCGCTCGAATACGCAATTGCCGCCGGACTGGCGCTCTAAACCACATGAGACATAGTTTTCTTCCAATTCAAGAGCAGGAAAAGCAAAAGCGGGCATACCGTATTCATGTCACGGTCGTCGCACTGTTCCTTATTTCAGTTGCGGGGTTGATAGGCCTCAGTTCGCTCTTCCCGTCGTTCATCGCCGCGTATAGCGAAGAGCACATACAGCTCAGTACAGTCGCGTCGCTCAAAGAGAATAAGGATACCAGCGAATCAACCCGCATTCAAAAAGAATTGCAGGCTGACAGCGCCAAAATCACCGCACTGGCGCAAGTGGCGACAGTCGTTCGTCCTTCGGCGGTTATTGGACGGATGATAGAAGTGAGGGGACCAGTCCGTATATCTTCGATTGCCATCAGTGATATATCGACAAGCACCGCGGTGCTTGTCATTCAAGGGATAGCTCCGACTCGAGAGGCGTTGGTTGCCTTCAAGACGCGTCTCGAAGGGTTGAGTCCTGGCAACAAGGTTGAATTGCCGATAGCTGGATTTGCGAAGAGTAGGGATCTGCCATTCTCGATACGTGTCAACCATATACTGCCATGAAACATCACCACAGCCACATCGCGCTCCTCATGATTGCGCTTTCCATAACGGTATTTGTCTGCGCCCTGTATGGGTATATGCAGTATGCCATTGGTTCATCGCTTGACCGGGCACTTGCTGCTCGCGAGGCGGTCAAAAATGAGCAGGTGTACAATAATCAAAAACAAAATTTGAACGCACTGTACAATGACACCGCGTCCGATCGCGCGAAACTCGGTTTATTTTTTGTTGCCGATGACCAAAAGGTGGCATTTATAGAAAAAATTGAATCATTGAATGTTTCAACTGGGGCGCAAATCACCCTCTCAAATATTGTTGCCGATGACCTGGCCACAAGTCCTGTCGGAACTCTCGGTAAAGTGAGTCTGCGAGTCGATGCGGTGGGGAGCTGGTCTTCAATAATGCGTGTACTGCGGCTTGTGGAAACGTTGCCATACAAAACAACCGTAAGCGGGGTTCGCCTCGACATGATCGCCGGCGACGCAAAGTCTCAGCGCACCGAATGGCGAATTACCTTTGCACTTGAGAGCATATCAATCCGTCGTTCCCAATAATAGTTACATACAACCATGAAGCTATTCAATTCAAAAGAACATATATCGAGAAATCGTCAGCAAGATTCATTTGCACACCGTGTTGCCAATGATCCGTATTTGGATTGGCTACTCCTTGTTATTATTGCTGTGGTCCTGTCGGGCATTGTCATTGGTATAGGATTTATTTCATTCAACACTACGCGCGCACGGTTGGATGCCCCCGTTGTTGCTGGCTCGAGCGCGTATCGATCGCTTTTTGACACTGAAGCCATGAACCGGACCCTTAAAACGTTTAATACGCGTGCTGACGAGCATTCGGCGCTACTCAAAGGGTATGGAGGGGTAGCGGACCCGTCATTATAATGGTATTTTGTGGCCATACCCCCTTGTAGTTCAATGGATAGAACAGCGGACTTCTAAGCCGTTGATCGTGGTTCGATTCCACGCGAGGGGACCAGATAAGGACAGTTTTAGATGTGGGATATGCTGTGGGTAAGCTGTGGATTGGGGTATTCCATTCCATTGTGGAGAGGGGTATAATTGGGGTGGTCATCGATATTATAAATTAGCATTAATTAACGTACATTTATGGCAAAAACATCAGCAGCCATCTTCGGCGTCATCCTTATTGTCGCAGGAATTTGGGGTCTGTTCTCAGACGCAGCCATCGGCTTTATTGCCGCTGACACTCTGAGCAGCATTATTCACATTGTCCTTGGTCTCGTGTTGTTGGTTCTCGCTGGCAAGCCGTCAGCAGGAACAGCACTGAAGACGGTCGGCATCATCTACGTCATTCTTGCCATCCTTGGCTTTGTTGGCGCGAACTTCATTGCAGGTGATACTACCACCAATGTTTTCTATCTCATTGTGGGTGTTGTTGTCGCAGTCCTCGGTTTCGCTTCAAAGAATGGTGTTTCGGCAGCTCCTCAAATGTAGTTTTTTAGGCTTCGGCTCGCAAAAACCACCCATCCGGGTGGTTTTTGTTTGTGGTGCGCGATGCAGGACTCGAACCTGCGACCTTCTCTGTGTAAAAGAGTTGCTCTACCAACTGAGCTAATCGCGCGAATTTCGGTCTTACGAAATTCGGTTCGAAAGATGTTTCGTCGCGTGAGCGATGAAACATTTTCGAGCAAACTTCGAGACCAGAATTTTCGACTCAATATTCACTACCGTTGTGAACTCTCCTAGAGTAGCGTATATTCATGTCATGAGCAACAAGTTGCCAAACATTGAGGTTCTCTATGAGGACAAAGACTGTGTGGTGGTCAACAAGCCTGCCGGCCTTATGGTCCACCCTGACGGACGCACCGAAGGCCCTTTTTTGAGTGACTGGGTTCTTGAACAGTATCCACGAACCAAGAATGTGGGCGAACCGGCGCGTGGTGTTGACGGGTCACCGATCGCACGACCCGGTATTGTCCATCGTCTCGACAGAGAAACGTCAGGGGCCCTTATTATCGCAAAAACAAAAGGTGGTCATGCCCATCTCAAGAAGCAATTTCAGGACCGAACAATGACAAAAAAATACCTTGCTTTTGCGTGGGGCGAAATGCTCGAGGAATTTGGCACTATCAGTAGGCCGATCGGTCGCAACAACACGGATTTCCGAAAATGGTCGGCGCAGCGTGGTGCGAGAGGGGAGATGAGGGATGCTGAAACCTATTGGACTAGAATCAAGAACGGCGTTCAGGAAGTCGAAGGTAGGATGGAGAAATTCACCCTTCTTGAAGTTGAACCAAAGACTGGTCGCACGCACCAGATTCGCGTACACTTGCTTGCCGTCCACCATCCGGTCGTAGGGGACACTCTGTATGCTCCGAAACGCCCTATGGCGCTTGGTTTTGAACGTACTGCGCTCCATGCTCGTTCGGTTGAGTTTAACACCACAAAGGACCTTCGTATAAAGATTGAGGCCCCCCTTCCAAAGGACTTCAAGGCCGCATACAAGATATTCGGCTTGTGATAAGTTGAGTTTTTTCTTCCTCTGTGATAATGTACTCCCACTATGGCAACCAAGGTAATTTCTACCGTCAAACTCGCTGAACGCAAAAAGCTCGACATCCGCTCGGGTGATCAGGTTCGTGTGTGGCAGAAAATCGAGGAAGACAAAGGCAAATTCCGTCTTCAGGCTTTTGAGGGTCTAGTATTGGCACGCAAGCATGGCAGCGAAGCAGGTGCTACGTTTACCGTACGAAAAGTCGTCGGCGGCATCGGCGTTGAACGCATTTTTCCGCTGTATTCTCCGATGATTGAAAGCGTTGAGCTCATCCGCCGCTCAAAAGTTCGCCGTGCAAAACTCTACTTCATTCGTGAAAAGGCGACAAAGGAGATTCGCAAGCAGATGCGTCGCATTTTGGCCATCGACAAGGATCAGAATACTGACACCAAGCATGATGCGGCGGCACAAGCTGCAGCAGCAGAAGCTCCAGTAGAGGAAGCTGCAAAATAATCTTACTCATACTTTTTTAAAAACAGATCGCTCGCGCGGTCTGTTTTGTTGAAATATGACAGCTTTTCCGCTATAGTGCATGCACGCGCAGGTGGCGAAATTGGTAGACGCACTACCTTGAGGTGGTAGCTCCCGTTAGGGAATGGAGGTTCGAGTCCTCTCCTGCGCACTGGAAATCCGGAATGTTAGCCCCCATAGTTTAATGGATAGAACGCGAGCCTCCGAAGTTCGCGGTCCAGGTTCGATTCCTGGTGGGGGTACACGTACAATCTTTCTTTTCACCCATGCTTTTTTCTCGTATACTTACCTCATGCTCTACACTCGTAAAGGCGACAGCGGTACAACAAAAGCATTCAATTCAAAGCCCGGCCAGCGTATTTCCAAAAGCTCGTGTCAGACCGAGGCTCTTGGTGCACTCGATGAGCTCAATTCATTTATTGGTCTCGTCAAAGTGAAATTGTCCGATCTTACGTGGACGGCGCAGATTTCATCAGATCAGTCTGTAGATTCAACGAAAAAGCCTGCCGAAATTATCCAGTGGGTCCAGGAATGCCTCTTTATTATCCAAGCACAAGTTGCCGGTGCAGACAAAAAGATTGAACAAACCAAGATTGATCGCATCGAATATATTGTTGATTGGATAGAAAAGGAGATGCCACCAATCAAAACATTTTTTATTTCCGGGGGAACTGAACTGGCGGCATTGTTTGATGTGTCTCGCACGTTGGCACGAAAAGCTGAACGCCGAGTTATTGCAGGTACTGAACATGGGGAAGTGGTCGTGGATGCGCTCACACTCACGTTTCTCAATAGGCTCTCCTCACTTTTTTACGCACTTGCTCGCTACAATAACCACAAAGCGGGGATTGTTGAGCAGGCGCCGTGCTATACTTGAGGAAATAATCATTACACTCATGAATCCACAAAATGATCAGCCGCCCGCTTCTTCCTCCGGTCCTCAATTCGTCAATTATGGCGCACAACCAGTGTCGTTTCCTGCATCGCCAACGCCACCGCCGACCTCAAACGTCCCTCAACAGCAGTTTCGTGGCCCCACGGTACCTCTGAGCGTACCACCAGCTCGACACTCGCACTGGCTCATTGTTTTGATACTTGTCATCCTCATTGTGATCGTGGGCGGGTGGGCGACGTATGCTTTTGTACTAGATCCGGGCACATCACTGCAAACGTCCATCCATAACATCGACGCGTCACAAAAACTTCATGGGAACGTGTCGATTTCGATTGATTCTAATGTACCAAGCCTCGCAAACTCCACACTATCGGTGACATCTGATGTGGTGAAACATCCACCAGGTGCTCCGGATACAGGTTTGCTTATTGATATTTCTTCTCCATCACTTTCTGCCACGGGAGAAATTCGGTTCATCGGCGGCACGACAGTATATGGAAAAATTACGCGCATGCCGGTTCAGAGTGCCGCCCAAGCCTCAACATTCATGAAC
>JAHFMB010000041.1 GCA_023269245.1 Candidatus Tayloriibacteriota bacterium | reverse complement strand
AAACAATTATCAAGGGAGATGAAAAAGAGATAGTCATTGCACTGGCTTCTATTTGTGCCAAAGTGTTGCGTGACAGAAAGATGAATCTTTTGGCAAAGAAATTTCCCGAATATGGGTTTGAGAGACACAAAGGGTACGGCACGCGGGCACATTACGTGGCCATCGAGAAGTATGGCCTGCTCGCAATGCATCGAAAAAGCTTTTTGAATTAATGACCACAATTCCTGGTTAACAAAAGCCCCTTAAAAGGGGCAATTTGTTAATAGTAGGTCAAACCGATGGTTTGCCTATTTGTGGGCAAGTCGTTGGACGTGCTTGCCCATGGAGACGTATTACCCGCAAAACTATTACAACGTAATATTCGTCGCTACTTATTTGCCGGCCTGTGTGAGGGCAGGTGTACGTACTACCGGTATTGCAACGGCAATGCCAAGTGATTCTTCAAGCGGTACAGTGATGCGCGGGTTGTTTCCTAGGTAAAATACAGCCATGGTTCCTCGTGCATACAGATGGACATTCTTTTTCCACGATGCAGATCGCGTACTCACGGTATATTTTTCTGCAAGCGCGTCAATCTCTTGTTGCGCCGTAAAGCCGTCAGGATACTCAAATGCTTGAATGTTGTCATTGTCTACAGTGATGGTTTTTCCAACAACAGTAAAATGTTTGCGATTCATAGTGTATACAGGAATAGGAACAAGACCGTGCGTGGAAAGATTACGCATGAGTTCGGTAGTTCCTGGCCCGGCATCATGACGGACTGCCGCAACGGCAACCGCAGTCCATGGCTTCGGGACGATGAATACAGTGTATGCAAGATAGGCGAATATCAGCCCATCAAGAAAAACAGATAGCTGATATGAAATCGAAACAGGCTGTATCTACCTTGGAACCGATCAAAAAGATATTTATGCAAGGCAGTAGAGCCGTCGCCGACTTCTTGAAAGCGAATGATGCTGAAAAACGAAATATCGTCTCTGAATTACTTTGGAACCTTTCAGTCAAAGACAGAAAAATCGCTCAGGTAAGCTACAGAAGTCCGTATGACATACTGGCAAAAGCTCCAAAAAACGGTGATATTTTTACTCTGTGCCCGGGGTGGGAATCGAACCCACACAGCCTTTCGGCTACAAAATTTTAAGTCTTGCGTGTATACCAGTTTCACCACCCGGGCATATTTGATTGTGAGGCCACGGCGAGAATCGAACTCGCGTATAGCTCTTTTGCAGAGAGCCGAATTACCACTTTTCTACGTGGCCGTATGCCAATCCTACACGTTTTTTGATAACTCGTCTATTCGTTGGCGATTTTTTTCGCCCACGTCTATAGCTACTTCAAAGAAGGGAACGTGGCCAATTCTGGACTTTTCCATAACATACTGGCGGAATTCAGTGAGTTGTCTATGCGCAAAATCTAGAACCGCAGGTTCCTGCGTTTCTGGCATGACGGTCATCAGGATGCGCGCCTTCGAGCCTTTATTGAAGACCTCAACGTCAGTGATTGTAATGAGGGATTGGCGGTTGGATTCGCGTGAGAAATACTCAGCTGCAAGCTCGCGGAGGATTTCTTTGAGTTTGTTGTCTTTTTGGTTCATGCTATTTTTCGACTGTTCGAACGCTTTCGATACGGTCTCCCGGTGCGAGTTCGAACTTTGCTTCGAGCATCATGCCAAATTCGAATCCTTCACGAACTTCATCAACAGTTTTCTTGGCCTGTTGGAGTCCACGAATCTTGCCACGGCCAATCTCAGCTTCGCGACGCATAATACGGACTTCGTTGCCGCTTTCGATGGTGCCACTTTCAACCTTTCCACCGAGAACCTGCTTATCCTTTTCCTTTGAGAAAAGAGCCAAGATCTTGGCGCGTCCCGTCATTTCTTCAACATATTCCTTTGGTACTTTTGCCAATAGTTCAGTTTTGACGAATTCGGTCAGTTCATAAATAATCTTAAAGTTGTGTACTTTGAGTGGAATAGGGGAACGCTCGATGATGGCGGAGGCTTTTTTCTCGGCCGGTGCATTGAATCCGATCACATAGATACTCGGATCACCAATGGCGACCTTGATGTCATTCTCATTGATGTCACCAATACCCTCAGAAACAATCTTGAGCTGGACTTTGTCATGAGATACCTTGGCAAGCTCGTGCTTGATACCGTCAAGACTGCCGATAACATCGGCTTTAATGATGATTGGCATGATGACCACTTTGGAGTCACCCTCTTCGGCGGTACTTTTTTGTGAGGCCGTCTTTGCAGCCAACCCCGCCAACTCCTTGAGTGCTGTCTTATTGGCGTCTGCCAGTTTCTCTGCCTCTTTTTTGCTGGTCACGGTACTGAATTCGATGCCGCATGCAGGCATCTCGCTCCAACCAAGGATACGGATAGGCATCGAGGCGGTAGCAGTTTCAATTTTTTCTCCTTTGAAGTTTTCGATAAATCGAACCGGTGTGAATGCATGTCCTGCAACGACGAATGATCCAACCGATAGCGAACCATTTTTGAGAAGCAGTGTTGCTGAAATACCCTTGCGTGTGTCGAGAGTTGTCTCAATGATTGTACCTGTTGCAGGTGCGTTCATATCTGCCTTGAGATCGGCCAGTTCTGTAACGAGCATGATCATGTCCAAGAGCTCAGGAATACCTTCGCCACTTACCGACGAGATGGCAACGCACGGCACATCGCCACCCCATCCTTCGACATAAATCTCGTTTTCTCCAAGGCTTTGCTTGGTACGTTCAACGTTTGCGTTCGGTTTGTCGATCTTGGTGATGGCAACGACATAGGGAATTTTTGAATGTTTGATGACATTGTATGCTTCGGTTGTTTGTGGTTTTACACCGTCTTCAGCGGATACAATCAGAATAGCGACATCAGCTACCTGCGCGCTCCTCTCGCGGATGCCGCAGAATGCCGCATGCCCCGGCGTATCAAGAAAAGTGAGGGAGGTCTTTTTTCCTTCGGCTGATACATGTTCTACCTGGTACGCGCCCATATGCTGAGTAATACCACCTGCTTCGCTAGCTACCACATTTGCCTTGCGGATATAGTCGAGGAGCGTTGATTTGCCATGGTCAATATGGCCCATCACGGCGATGACAGGGGGGCGCACCATCAGATTGTGCTGAGTCTTGGTAGGCATAGCAGGTGAGGGAAAAAGTATACCAGAAATTGGGCATTTTGACAATCTGTCCTCAGATGTTATCAGGCTATGGTACCGATGCTTATTGAAAAAAATACGATAATGACGTATAGTTTTTTGTAATGACAATCCGCCAAAAAGATGAATGGGACTCTGGAGCTGCCTGGTGGCACAAAAAAGCAGGAACTGAAGGTTCGTGGCATCAGAAACATGATATTGATCCAGTTCTGTTGGAATTGGCGGGGTCTCTTGAAGACAAACAGGTTCTTGATCTCGGCTGCGGTAATGGTTATTTATCTCGCGTGCTGGCACACAAAGGTGCACGGGTGACTGCGATAGATCTTTCCACCAAGCTTATCGAGTATGCAATAGAGGAAGAGGTTGTACATCCAGCGGGAATATCCTATCTTGTTCGTGATGCCGCTCACCTTACGGACATTTCGGCTGCATCATTCGATGTGATTATTGCTAACATGTCTGTCATGGACATTGCCGACATACAAGGTGCGATGCATGAATGCAGGCGCGTACTCAAACCACACGGTACGTTCATCTTTTCGTGCACCCACCCGGCCTTTTTTGATTTTCATCAGGAGTGGAGATTTCAAGTTGTCGATTCAAAAAAATATTTTTCACGCAGCGTGCCGAAATATCTCAGTCTCGGAGCTGGAAAAAGAAAATTCAGTGACGAGTTTTCTGTCACGCAATATCATCGACCTATTTCTGCATACATCGGGTATCTCAAACAGGCTGGATTTGTGGTGCATGATCTGCGGGAGATTGCCACACAGGATCTTCCGGTTGCCGCACAGCCGGCCGATGGAGACGTTACGCTCAAGCGATCAAAGTTCATTGATGAAACAGATAGACACGCGAAGGAGATTGCTTCCCGGGAGATTCCATTTTTCCTTGCCATACAGGCGCGTCCGTTTGACAAAGATAAAAATTAAAGGTATTTTATGTTTGGAAGGGAGGTAGACTTGTGTCACCCAAAACTACATATCCATTTATCGTGCTCGAAGGTATTACGGGGAGTGGAAAAACTGCATTGTCGCAGCGTTTGGCTGAGCGGATTGGGGCGACGTACTATGCCACGCCACCGGAGTGTTTGAAACATCTGCGTGCACGCGTTGATGCCGAGGCGTCGCTGGAAGAAAGATTCCTGTTTTACGTGTCGGGAATTATGGTGGCGTCGGAGGAAATACGCCGCCTACTCACGACTGGTCCCGTGGTCTGCGACAAATACGTCCTGACCACAATCTGTTACCATACTGCCATGGGATTGGCTGTGCCGGCACCATTACATCTTCGGCATATCTCTCCTGATTTCACATTTTTAGTCACCTGCGGCGAGAATGTCCGCATGGATCGCCTCCGACGATATCGGGGGATGAAGGATGGCGATAGTCATCACAACCGACAGCCCATGGAACGACGGTGTCTGACAGAGTTCCGTTCGTGCGGACTCGTCGAAATAGATAATTCGACTGACGATCCTGAAGTGGCTGTTGGAGCCATACTCTCATTTCTTCGGCGATAGCTTCAAGGCGTCCAGGTGGACGCCCTTTTTATACAAACCACCGGCTCATGTGGAATGTTGTCATGCGTATCACGGAACAGATAACTTCGAACCATGCCCGTCTTTTGAACATGGATAATACCAGGCTGACATATTTTCTTGATATAAGGAGTTCGTCAATATCATATAATGCCGCTTGTCCCAATCGTCGAGCGATGAGTGCATCTGATATTCCTTGCCAAGCCAATCTTCGCATGCAAAACAGACGGGTAAGACGATAGGCCTTCATTACTTCCTTCACACATGCTTCTGGTTCGAACCATACATACTGTTGTGGTATACGGCCAATGAATTCTATATCGCCGCCGGACAATAGGTTTCTTCCTTTCCGGTCAAGCGCTAAATCGAACATCCCATACGTGGCAAATACGCTTCGTTTGAAACTCATATTTCCGCCAATCAAGAAATAGGGCTTTTCTATGACACAAGCTGAAGATGGAAATGATGGGGGAGTGAAGAACCTGAGAAAGTAGTTTGAGAACCATGCTGGGTATGCAACTGGTTCAATAATAGACACAGGTCCACCGACACATAGTATTCCTTGGTGGCGGTGGCCTGCCGCCACTGCGCGTGCCCATGTCGGCTGGACGAAGCAATCGTCATCGATGAAGGCGATAATATCTCCTGTTGCATGGGTAACACCAGTATTTCGTGCGTGGTTTAGACCGATGCGGACTTCCGGAACAATGGTTATATTATCGTGACTCCGTGTCAGTTGGTTATAATCCTTTTCTGTCGGCAATGACACGCCATTATCGACAATAATAATTTCATGAATACGTTGCGTTGCGCTCTGTTGTCCAAATGAGGATAGGGTCATCAGTAAATTGTCCATGCGTCCAGGGTACGCATGCGTCGGGATGACGACCGAGATGTTATGTTGTTCCATGTATAGAGCGCGAGATAATAGCGGCAAGCTGTTTGGTAGTCAGCGAGTCAGTCGATATTCGTTGTGGGGTAAGACCTACCTTGAGTAATGCAGAGGCGTAATAGTTTTTGAAATGTCCCAGAAACACTGGGTTAAACCAATAACGATATTCTGGCATGCCTGCAAAGGCTCGCCGTCGCCTGATACTTTCTGAGATAGATAGGTCAAAACAGATGACATGTGTTGGCCACGCAAAGCACGATAAGCTTGATAGGTGTAAAAATTCTTTCATAAAAAACAAAAATTCAGGATATTTCCCCTGAACTTTTGAACGGGCATATCCATAGGCCAACGTCGAAATAAAACTTCTGTCAAGCACGATAATTTTATGGGTTCGTGCCAGCTTCTCTATGCGCTCGGTTTTTTGTATCTCCTGATGTAGGAACAGTGCGGACATCTGCAAATTGTCTTTATTTTTTGACAAGGTGAGCGGCAAATCGAGTTCACGAAGAACAACGACATCCCTATGGTCGGATCGCATTATGCTATTGATTGTGGTGGTCTTTCCGGCTCCCGGCATGCCCTCGAAGGCTATCAATCGTTCGAGGAGATACGTGGTCAGCTTGCCGCCGTTCGAGATTGCATATGAAAAAGGTTTTGACAGCGCAGGACAGGGAATAGTACGAAATCTTTTTTTCTGTATTGCTTCTTCCAACCACACTGGCTCGTGTGATGTACACACCTCACCGAGGCGCAGGTCTTTGGCGCGCCGCGGCCGCGCGAGTATTTTCTCGTAAGTTTTGATTGTCTGTCGGGCGATCGTGCCCCAACTATAGTTATTCAGAATCCTGTCACGACCGCGAATTGCTTTTGAAAACATTCGAGTCTCGTTATCGAGGAGACGTATCATGAGGTCAGGATATGCATTAAAATCATTTTCAATAAAAAGACATGAATGGTCGGGAAATCCCTGGGCGGCGGTACTCGTCGTAATAACCGGAATACCAGCCGCGAGGTAGTTGAGAATCTTTATCCTCATGCCGGTCCCTTCTATTATGGGGGCAAGGGCGAATGTCGCATCGTGAAATAACGCATTCAAGTCTTTGATTGGCCCCGTAAAAGTGAAACCCGGCCCCCGACATTCTTGTTTGAGGCTATCCGGGCAGTCGCCGGTTATGGTGAATTTAAAACCAGCTGCATGCATTGGCGGATACATCCTCTTAAATATCTCACGCACCGCCTGGGCGTTCGGTTCAAAATAGAGGTTTCCCAAGAAAATAATATTTTTAGCTTTGATTGATGGGCCAAAAAATTTTATTGCTTCAACGTCAACACCACTGGGAATAACCGATATACGTCCTGGTTCAATTGCCATGTTGCGTGACAGTGTGGGTTTATCATCTGCACTGAGGCAAATCACCTGGTCGACAGCTTTTCCTACAGCGTGTTCCAGGGCGGCAATATTCTTTAGGCGTTTCTTGTTCGCACCGAGATTTTTGGCAAGGTTTCGTACGACGTAGTGCATTTCGTTGACCAGGTGAGCGCCCGTCATATGTGACAGCCTGAGGCCCTGGAGGAGTACTGGTTCAAGATTATCAAATTGGATTATATTGATGCCTTCTTTTTTTACCAATGAAGCGATCAGTTCTAGGTTGGAATAATATGTCTTGGAAGGAAAGAAGTATGTTTTGAAGGGCTCCTTTTTTATGAGCGATACATCCGACCATTTTCGATATCCATGGAACACAACCACCTTGATGCCGCTTTTTGCAAGATATCGCGAAAGGTAATGAAATCTATTCGACGCGCCATCGTATGATGGTATGAAATCTCCATCAACAAAGATGCCTACTTTTACTTCATGGGGTGAATACATTGGTTAAAAAGTACCACAATGTGAGGTGTTGTCAAACAGTGTGTATGTATGAAAAGTAGATTAGGTCGGGTGGCCATGATAGTATGTGCGTACCCCTCTTTCATGAAATTCTATTTCCTCAGCCCGCTCCTTCTCCAGAAGATAATCTGGATTCCCACCCGCTTAATTTTGACCATATTCGGCCACCTTACCATTCGCGGTAGTGAGCACCTTGAGGGTGTTCAAAGCCCGGTTATTTTTGCGGTCAACCATTCCAGTGAAATGGATCCAATTCTCATACCTGCCTCATTGCCATTCTGTTCGCGTTTTTCCCCTATTTTTTACGCATCTCGGGACAAGTCGTTTTATCAAAATTCCGGATGGCGACAGCATATATACGGAGGTCTCTTTTTTAAGATGTGGGGATCGTACCCGCTATTTCCGGGGCTCAAAGACTATGAGCGTTCGTTGGCTAACCACATTCAGATCATCAATGATGGCGGATCACTCTGCGTATTTCCAGAAGGGAAGATTACTCCTGATGGCGCGGTGCAACAGGCTCGCGGTGGGGTTGCGTATCTCGCCATGCGCACCAATTGCACTGTCATACCCGTCGGTATTTCCGGGGTGTTCCGCACGTCTGCAGCAGATTTTTTTGCAGGCCGGCGACGAATAACGGTGTCATT